>NZ_JBEYYR010000001.1:0-277258 GCF_040645635.1 Streptomyces sp. NPDC046727 | reverse complement strand
CGTGCCCGGGCGCCGATGCTCATGCTCCGTGGGCTGTGGTCGACCAGGTCCCGCCGGGCCGACCAGGCGTCCTGCGGCTGGTCGCGCTCCTCGGACTCCTCGTCCGTGCCGTCCGTCCGGGCCTCGTCCGCCGGGGCGGAGTCGGCCGGCGGCTGGTCCGGGGCGGGGCCGCCGCCCGCGGGGGACTGCTGCTCGGGCGTGCTCACGAGCCGTCACCCCGCCTGCGGGCGCCGCCCGACCCCATGTTCACGTCGCCGGTGATCCGGTTGCCGGTGACGTTGTTCTGGTCACCGCTCACCGTGCCGCCGCCGATGGTGGCGGCACCGCCGAAGACCACGCCCGGCCCCAGGGCTTCCCGGTCCGGCGTCGGGCGGACCCCCGATCCGCCCGACGCCGCCCCCGCCCCCGTGTCACCGTGGTCCCGGTCCGCCGCGCCCGCCGGCAGCGGTCCGTGCAGCCAGGCGGGCAGCGGGCCGTTCTTGCTGTCCACCGTCACCGCGTGGAACTCCGCCTTGGGGATGCCGGTGTGGTCGTGCCGTACGACCCCGGCGTACAGGGCGTCCGAGACGCACAGCGCGAAGTCGTCGGCGCGTTCCCGCAGGGCGGCGCGCAGCAGCTGGGCGTCCAGCAGCCGGCAGGCGTCGTTCAGGTCGGAGCCGACCCAGCCGCCGCGCTCGTCGACGGAGACCCAGCCCGAGGCGACGACTCCGCGCAGCCGGATCTGCGCGGAGCTGGACGCCATCCGGTTGACCGCGCGCAGCTGCGCCGGCACCTCCGTGAGCACGGCTCGCAGCAGCTGGGTGACGGGCGCGCTCGCCTCGATCAGCTCCATCACCGAGTCCCCGCGGTCCGCCCGCAGCCGCAGCGTCTCGTCGATGCCGGCGCTCTCCAGCGTGCGGTCGGTGATGTCGTAGAGCATGCGCCGCAGATACGCCTGCTCCACGTCGTCCCGGTCGCTGAACCTCTCGATGTCCAGCAGCAGGATCGTGCGGCTCACGGGGTGGGGGGTCATGGTCGCCTCTCGCCGGGTTGCGGTGCCGGGCAGCAGCGTGGCGCTCGTGTGCGGGGAGCGGTGAGGGCGGATGACGCACTCGGAGTGTGACCGTGTGCACAGAAGGGCTCGTGGGGATGGGGATGCGCAGCGGGGGGCGGCTTACGGACGTACGCCTCCCGGGACCTCGCCTCGCGCCCCGCTCACGCCCCCGGCGGCGCCGGAATTCCGGGGGCGGCCCGGCCGGTGCCGGCGATGCGGCGCAGGATGTCCGGGCGGCGGATCAGCAGCGTGCGGCGCCCGGTGGCGACGGCGTCCTTGTCCCGCAGCTCCTTGAGGAGCCGCTGCACCATTTCCCGCGACGCGCCCACGGAGCCCGCCAGCTCCTGCTTGCTCAGCGGTACGGCGAGTTCGATGCCCTCCGTCGTGCGGCGGCCGTGGGTGCGGGCCAGGTCCAGGAGCAGAACGGCCAAGCGCTCCCGGACGTTCATCGAGGCGAACTCCAGCCGGCGCCGGTCGGCCGCGCGCGTGCGGTCCGCGGTGAGGCCGAGCAGGGCGAACGACACGGCGGGGGAGCGACTCAGGAAGGCCCGGAACCGCTCGTGCTCCACGGCCACCGCCCGCACCGCCTCCAGCGCGGTCACCGTCGCCGACCGCGGGCGCCCGGTGAGCGCCGCCGACTCGCCGACGATGTCGCCGGGGCCGCGCAGGGCCAGCAGGGCCTCGTAGCCGTTGGCCGCGGAGGCCGTGACCTTGGTCCAGCCGTGCACCAGGAACAGGACGTGCGAGGAGGGCTCGTGCTGGTGGATGAGCACCATGCGCGGTGCGAAGGCCAGCTCACGGCCGGACGCCAGCAGCGCCGAGCGGTCCTCTCCCTCCAGCCGGGCCAGAAAGGGCACCCGGTCGTCCAGACCTCCGTCGTCCAGACCCTCGCCGTCCCGAGAATGCACCGCCACCCTCGTCATCGTTCTCCCCCGGGCCTCATTCGTCCGTGCCTCGCGACGGACGGATCAACGTACTGAACGCGGACATCGACCCGTCCCGAAAGAGCACTATTCGGCCATCGACAGGAAATGATCTCCATCCGGCCGGGGAACCCAGCGGAACTGCGCGGTGACGCCGGGGCGCGGCGGCGCCGTGACGGCCGCGGTCCGCGCGGGCGTGCACCTCGTGGTAGGAGGCGAGGTGGGGAGTCCGGCGTGTCGGGAGCGCCTCCATTTGTTTTGACCGAAGTCCGTGAGGTAGGTACGCTCAGACCTTGTGCCTGGGGTGTGCCCTGGCTCTTGTGCGTGCCTACAAACCGCACAGCGAGCCGCGACCGGCCACCGTGATCTGCGCCCTCTTCGCCTTGCGGCGGGAGCCCGCCGGATTCGACACACCCGACCGCGTGGGTCGGCGACGTTCCAGGTTAGCTGTACCCATCGGCACACAGAAACCGGAGAAGTAGTGCCTACGATCCAGCAGCTGGTCCGTAAGGGCCGGCAGGACAAGGTCGAGAAGAACAAGACGCCCGCACTCGAGGGTTCCCCTCAGCGTCGTGGCGTCTGCACGCGTGTGTTCACGACCACCCCGAAGAAGCCGAACTCGGCCCTCCGCAAGGTCGCGCGTGTGCGTCTGACCAGCGGCATCGAGGTCACCGCTTACATTCCGGGTGAGGGACACAACCTGCAGGAGCACTCCATCGTGCTCGTGCGCGGCGGCCGTGTGAAGGACCTGCCGGGTGTTCGCTACAAGATCATCCGCGGTTCGCTCGACACCCAGGGTGTCAAGAACCGCAAGCAGGCTCGCAGCCGTTACGGCGCCAAGAAGGAGAAGTAAGAATGCCTCGTAAGGGCCCCGCCCCGAAGCGCCCGGTCATCATCGACCCGGTCTACGGTTCTCCTCTGGTGACCTCCCTGATCAACAAGGTGCTGCTGAACGGCAAGCGCTCCACCGCCGAGCGCATCGTCTACGGCGCCATGGAGGGCCTGCGCGAGAAGACCGGCAACGACCCGGTCATCACGCTGAAGCGCGCTCTTGAGAACATCAAGCCGACCCTTGAGGTCAAGTCCCGCCGTGTCGGTGGCGCCACCTACCAGGTGCCGGTCGAGGTCAAGCCCGGCCGCGCCAACACCCTGGCGCTGCGCTGGCTGGTCGGTTACTCCCGCGCCCGTCGCGAGAAGACCATGACCGAGCGTCTGCTCAACGAACTCCTCGACGCGTCCAACGGCCTCGGTGCCGCTGTGAAGAAGCGTGAGGACACGCACAAGATGGCCGAGTCCAACAAGGCCTTCGCGCACTACCGCTGGTAGTCGCTACCCACATCGAGACCGAGAGAAGACTGAAGCCTTATGGCTACCACTTCACTTGACCTGGCCAAGGTCCGCAACATCGGGATCATGGCCCACATCGACGCGGGCAAGACGACCACCACCGAGCGGATCCTGTTCTACACCGGTGTGTCGTACAAGATCGGTGAGGTCCACGACGGCGCTGCCACCATGGACTGGATGGAGCAGGAGCAGGAGCGTGGCATCACGATCACCTCTGCTGCCACCACCTGCCACTGGCCGCTGGAGAACGTCGACCACACGATCAACATCATCGACACCCCGGGTCACGTCGACTTCACCGTCGAGGTGGAGCGCTCCCTGCGCGTGCTCGACGGTGCCGTGACGGTGTTCGACGGCGTCGCCGGCGTTGAGCCCCAGTCCGAGACGGTGTGGCGTCAGGCGGACCGCTACGGCGTTCCGCGGATCTGCTTCGTCAACAAGCTCGACCGCACCGGTGCCGAGTTCCACCGCTGTGTCGACATGATCGTCGACCGCCTGGGTGCGCAGCCGATCGTCATGCAGCTCCCGATCGGTGCCGAGGCCGACTTCAAGGGCGTCGTGGACCTGGTCCGCATGAAGGCGCTCGTGTGGTCCGCCGAGGCCACCAAGGGTGAGATGTACGACGTCGTCGACATCCCCGACACCCACGTCGAGGCCGCCGAGGAGTGGCGCGGCAAGCTGGTCGAGGCCGTCGCCGAGAACGACGAAGAGATCATGGAGCTGTTCCTGGAGGGCGAGGAGCCCACCGAGGAGCAGCTGTACGCCGCGATCCGTCGTATCACGATTGCCTCCGGCAAGGGCACCGGCACCACCATCACCCCGGTGTTCTGCGGTACCGCGTTCAAGAACAAGGGCGTTCAGCCCCTGCTCGACGCGGTCGTGCGCTACCTGCCTTCCCCGGTCGACATCGAGGCCATCGAGGGCCACGACGTCAAGGACCCGGAGACGGTCGTCAAGCGCAAGCCGTCCGACGACGAGCCGCTGTCCGCGCTGGCGTTCAAGATCATGAGCGACCCGCACCTCGGCAAGCTCACCTTCGTCCGGGTGTACTCGGGCCGCCTGGAGTCCGGCTCTTCGGTGCTGAACTCCGTCAAGGGCAAGAAGGAGCGCATCGGCAAGATCTACCGCATGCACGCCAACAAGCGTGAGGAGATCGAGTCGGTGGGCGCCGGCGACATCGTCGCCGTCATGGGCCTGAAGCAGACCACCACCGGTGAGACGCTGGCCGACGACAAGAACCCGGTCATCCTGGAGTCCATGGACTTCCCGGCGCCGGTGATCCAGGTCGCCATCGAGCCCAAGTCGAAGGGCGACCAGGAGAAGCTGGGCGTCGCGATCCAGCGCCTGGCCGAGGAGGACCCGTCCTTCCAGGTCCACTCGGACGAGGAGACCGGCCAGACCATCATCGGTGGTATGGGCGAGCTGCACCTTGAGGTGCTGGTCGACCGTATGCGCCGTGAGTTCAAGGTCGAGGCCAACGTCGGCAAGCCGCAGGTGGCCTACCGCGAGACGATCCGCAAGGCCGTCGAGCGCGTCGACTTCACCCACAAGAAGCAGACCGGTGGTACCGGTCAGTTCGCGAAGGTGCAGATCGGCATCGAGCCGCTCGAGGGTGGCGACACCTCGTACGAGTTCGTGAACAAGGTGACCGGTGGCCGTATCCCGAAGGAGTACATCCCTTCGGTCGACGCCGGTGCTCAGGAGGCCATGCAGTTCGGCATCCTCGCGGGCTACGAGATGACCGGCGTCCGCGTCATCCTGCACGATGGTGCGTACCACGAGGTCGACTCCTCCGAGCTCGCCTTCAAGATCGCCGGCTCGCAGGCCTTCAAGGAGGCCGCGCGCAAGGCTTCGCCCGTGCTCCTTGAGCCGATGATGGCCGTCGAGGTCACCACGCCCGAGGACTACATGGGTGAGGTCATCGGCGACATCAACTCCCGCCGTGGTCAGATCCAGGCCATGGAGGAGCGGGCTGGTGCCCGCGTCGTGAAGGGCCTCGTGCCCCTGTCGGAGATGTTCGGCTACGTCGGCGACCTCCGCAGCAAGACGTCGGGTCGCGCAAGCTACTCGATGCAGTTCGACTCCTACGCCGAGGTTCCGCGGAACGTCGCCGAGGAGATCATCGCGAAGGCCAAGGGCGAGTAACGCACCGCGTTCCCACGCTTTAGGCTTGACTCCGGAGCCTCACGGGGCAAACAGCCGCAAACACGGATGTTTGCCCCGGGTTCCGGGACTTAACAGCAAAGATCACCTGGCGCCGATGAAGTAAGGCGTACAGAACCACTCCACAGGAGGACCCCAGTGGCGAAGGCGAAGTTCGAGCGGACTAAGCCGCACGTCAACATCGGCACCATCGGTCACATCGACCACGGTAAGACGACCCTCACGGCCGCCATTACCAAGGTGCTGCACGACGCGTACCCGGACCTGAACGAGGCCACCGCGTTCGACAACATCGACAAGGCGCCCGAGGAGCGTCAGCGCGGTATCACCATCTCCATTGCGCACGTCGAGTACCAGACCGAGGCGCGTCACTACGCCCACGTCGACTGCCCGGGTCACGCGGACTACATCAAGAACATGATCACCGGTGCCGCGCAGATGGACGGCGCGATCCTGGTGGTCGCCGCCACCGACGGCCCGATGCCGCAGACCAAGGAGCACGTGCTCCTGGCCCGCCAGGTCGGCGTTCCGTACATCGTCGTCGCCCTGAACAAGGCCGACATGGTGGACGACGAGGAGATCCTGGAGCTCGTCGAGCTCGAGGTCCGTGAGCTGCTCTCCGAGTACGAGTTCCCGGGCGACGACGTTCCGGTCGTCAAGGTCTCCGCGCTCAAGGCTCTTGAGGGCGACTCGGAGTGGACCCAGTCCGTCCTCGACCTGATGAAGGCCGTCGACGAGGCGATCCCGCAGCCCGAGCGTGACGTCGACAAGCCGTTCCTCATGCCGATCGAGGACGTCTTCACGATCACCGGTCGCGGTACGGTCGTCACCGGCCGTATCGAGCGTGGTGTCCTGAAGGTCAACGAGACCGTCGACATCATCGGCATCAAGACCGAGAAGACCACCACCACGGTCACCGGCATCGAGATGTTCCGCAAGCTGCTCGACGAGGGCCAGGCCGGTGAGAACGTCGGTCTGCTGCTCCGCGGCATCAAGCGCGAGGACGTCGAGCGCGGCCAGGTCATCATCAAGCCGGGCTCGGTCACCCCGCACACCGAGTTCGAGGCGCAGGCCTACATCCTGTCCAAGGACGAGGGTGGCCGCCACACGCCGTTCTTCAACAACTACCGTCCGCAGTTCTACTTCCGTACGACGGACGTGACCGGCGTGGTGACCCTCCCCGAGGGCACCGAGATGGTCATGCCGGGTGACAACACCGAGATGAAGGTGGAGCTCATCCAGCCCGTCGCCATGGAAGAGGGCCTGAAGTTCGCCATCCGTGAGGGTGGCCGCACGGTGGGCGCCGGCCAGGTCACCAAGATCAACAAGTAAGTTCCGCTTGCTTGAGGGTCACCTGACCTGAGGTCTCCGACCTACGAGAGGCCCGTACGACTCCGGTCGTACGGGCCTCTTCGGTTTGTCCGGGGGTGGTTCACTGCATGGGGAGGCTACTGCCCGCCCCTGACACCAGGCCCTCGGCGCACGGGCTCGAAACTATTCGGCGCGCACGACCCGTTCCCCCCGGCACCACCTCACCCCAGTATTTGTCATGCCGCTGAGCAAATAGGGAACGCTGGGGAGCTGGAGGGGTGCTGTATGTCGTCTGGGCAGGTCAGCCGGAGGACGGTCCTGGGCGGGACGGTGCTGGGCGCCGGGCTGGCCGCGGTGTCGGGGCCGGTGTCGGGGGCCGCGTCCGCCGCCGGCGGGGGGCCGCGGGTGACGGACCCGGGGACGTACATCTCGTTCACCGGTGGGGTGTTCTCCCTGGTCGGCGCGCCCGTGGTGGTGAGCCCGGAGGATCACCCCGGAGTCGTACGGGTCGCGGGTGACCTCCGGGACGACCTCGCGCGGGTGACGGGCGTCCGCCCCGGCACCACGATCGGCCGTTTCCCCGTCCTGCTCGGCACGATCGGCCGCAGCCCGCTGATCGACGGCCTGGTCCGGTCCGGGAAGCTCGACGTCACGGGCGTGCGCGGCAGGTGGGAGACCTCGCTGCAGACGGTCGTGGACCGGCCGCTGCCCGGTGTGGAGCGGGCGTTCGTCATCGCGGGCAGCGATCCCCGGGGCACGATCTTCGGAGCGTACGACGTCTCGTACGGCATCGGCGTCTCGCCCTGGCACTGGTGGGACGACGTACCGCCGACGCGGCGCCGCGCGGTGTGGGTGAAGGCCGGCCGCTTCACCCAGGGGACCCCGGCGGTGAAGTACCGGGGCATCTTCCTCAACGACGAGAACCCGGCGCTCGGGACCTGGGCGCCGGCGTACTTCGGCCCCGGAAAGGCACCGGGCCACCCCGGCGGCTTCAACGCCGACTTCTACGCCAAGGTCTTCGAGGTGCTGCTGCGCCTGAAGGGCAACTACCTGTGGCCGGCGGTCTGGGGCCGGGCGTTCGCGGAGGACGATCCGGAGAACCACCAGCGGGCGGCCGAGTACGGCATTGTCATGGGCACGTCTCACGAGGCGCCGATGATGCGGGGCATCGAGGAGTGGAACCGGCACGCGGGCTCCGGGACGGACCCCTACGGGGGCACGGGCGAATGGTCGTACCGCCGCAACGCCGACGCTGTCCGCGCGTACTGGCGCGCCGGCATCCAGCGCATGACCGACCAGGGCTTCGAGGGCGTCGTGACCCTCGGCATGCGCGGCAACGGCGACACCGGCCTCCCCGACGGCGACGGCATCGAACTGATGGAGCAGATCATCGCCGACCAGCGCCGCATCATCGAGGAGGTGACGGGGCGGCCGGCTGCCGAGACCCCGCAGGTCTGGACGTTGTACAAGGAGGTGCAGCGCTACTGGGACCGCGGCCTGCGCGCACCCGACGACGTCACGGTGGTCCTCACGGACGACAACTGGGGCAACATCCGCAAACACCCGGACGGTGTCCGCGAGGGCGGCTACGGCCTCTACTACCACTTCGACTACGTCGGCGCGGGCCGCAACTACAAGTGGGTCGACACGGCCAACCTGCGCAACGTCTGGGACCAGCTCCACCAGGCACACGCCTACGGCAACCACGGCCTGTGGGTGGCCAACGTCGGCGACCTGAAGGGGAACGAGGTGCCGGCGGAGTTCTTCCTCACCTACGCCTGGAACCCCGACGCCTGGCCCCTGGAGCGCCTCGGCGCATGGGAGGAGCGCTACGCCCGCCAGAACTTCGGCGAGGCACAGGCGGCGGAGATCGCGTCACTGCTGGCGTCGTACGGCCGCCTCCAGGCCCGCCGTAAACCGGAGTTGCTGAACCGCCGGATCACCCGCTCCGGCGACCAGGTGGTCTACGACGACCGGCAGACCCCGTACTACTTCGCACACCGCGAACTGGAACGGGTCACCGGTGAGTGGCGCGAACTGGGCCGCCGCGCGGAACGCGTCGAACGCAGACTGCCGGCGGAGTTGCGGGACACGTGGTTCGAACTGGCCGGCTACGCGGTCACGGCGACAGCGAACCTCTACGCCCTGCGGGAGGCGGAGTTCACGAACCTGCTGTACGCCCAGCAGGGCCGGGCGGCGACGAACGACCGCGCGGCCCGCGCGGAAGCGGCCCTGGCGAGGGACTTCTCTTTGGCCGACCGTTTCGACTCCCGGGTGGCCGACGGTAAATGGCAGGGCTTCCAGACCCAGCCGCACATCGACTACGGCGACGTCGACCGCTACGGCCCCAACGCGGGCTGGCAGCAGCCGGAGAAGGACAACGTGGCCCTGCCGGACGTGCTGTTCCCCGCGGTACGGCGCATAGAGGTGCCGGAGGCGGCGGAGCTGGGCGTGTCGGTGGACGGGGCGGAGGATGCGGGGGAGTGGTGGCCGGGGGGCGCGTCGGGCGAGGCCGTCCTGCCGCCGTTCAGCCCCTACCAGACCCGGCCCCAGCAGTACGTGGAGATCTTCAACCGGGGCCGTACGTCCTTCCCCTACGAGGTCTCGGTCTCGGCGCCCTGGCTCCGGGTGGGCCGCCCCCGAGGCCGGGTGGAGCAGCAGGTCCGGCTGGAGGTGGAGGTGGACTGGTCGAAGGCTCCTTCCGGCCGCGCGGAGGCGACGCTGACCGTGCGCGGGGCCGGGACGTCGGTGCCGGTGCGCTGTGTGGCGGAGCGCCCGTCGGGTGTGAAGGTGCGGGGCTTCGTGGAGGCCGGGGGTTATGTGGCGATCGACGCCGAGCACTACGACCGGGCGGTGGGGGAGTGGCGGCGGCTGGACGGCATCGGCCGTACGGGGGCGGGCATGACCCCCTGGCCGGTGACCCGTCCGAGTGTGTCTCCGGGGGGTTCCTCCCCACGCCTGGAGTACGAGGTGACCCTGCTGTCCGCCCCCGGCGAGGTGACGGTCTGGGCCCACCTCTCCCCACGCAACCCGTCCCTCCCCGGGGTCACGGGCCTGCGCTACGGGATCTCCCTCGACGACGGCCCGATCCGCACGGTCGACATCACGGCCGGCGCGGACGACGGCGCGCTGAACACGGTGTGGGCCCGCAACACCTCCGACAACGTCAACCGCACGGCGACCCGCCACTCCGTGGCGTCACCCGGCGTCCACCGGCTGAAGTTCTGGATGGTGGACCCGACGGTGGTGGTGCAGCGACTGCTGATCGACACGGGCGGGTTGCCGGAGCTGTATCTGGGGCCGGGGGAGAGCCGGAGGGTGTAGCAGGCGGAGGTGCTGAGGTCGACGGTGCTCCATCGGTATCCCAGCGGACGTTGGCCGAGCTGCCGTGAGCTGCCCGGCGGGCGGCTCAGAATCCCAGACAGGTGATCTGGACGATGTAGACCCGCTCGCTGCGTACGACCATCTGGTACGTGAACATGCCGCCCGGGACGATGACATCACCACCTTTCCGGTCGGCCCCTTGATAGTCCGGGCCGTGGATGTAGAGCGCTTCGGCGGCTCTGACGAGTTCGTCCGCCTTCTGCGCCACACTGGCGAGAAAGGCGGCGGGAGCGGTGCGGGCGGCTTCCTCCGCGCCGAATGCGTACTCTCACTTCCAGCTCACGTCCGGACTGCCTTCATGGCTACCTCGAGAACGGCGCTCAGCTCCTTCAGGGCTGCTTGCGCGACGACGGGGTCCTCGTGTTCGAGGTTGTCCCGCGCGCGGGCATAGCGGAAGGACAGGTCGGGGCGACGGGCGATCTCGATGTCTCGGGCCCAGGTCAGGACCCAGCTCTGCACAGGGCTGAGGGACTGCCATTCGACAGCCTTGGCGAAGGCATCGTCCTTCGTGGCCTGCATCTCCTGCAGGCGGGCCGGAGCCACGACGGCGAGGGCCGCGCGCAGGGCGTCAGGTGTCTGAGCGGGACGAGGGATCAGCTCGTGTCCGTGGTCGGCCTGAGTACTCATGTCGTCCTCCAGGGGGTGCCCCGGCCAGGGTATTGGGACCCACTGGTGGAGTCGGGGCGTCAGCGCGGCGGATTCCATCAGGCAGCTTCTGGGAGATCGGTTCGGCAGTCGCGGCAGTGGCCGGGGTGTGGCGCGCGGAACGCGCGGTCGCAGTTGTCGCAGGTCTGGAGGGGGTGCCGGACGGCCGGGGGCGGTTCGGGCGCGCGGTACGGCGGTAGGGGCGGGAGCTTGGCCGCCAGGCGGTGGGCCAGGAGGGCGGCCGGGCGGATCAGGGGTTCCGGTGGCAGGTCACTGGTGAGGGCCTGGCGTACGGCGGCGGGGGTGAGGTCCCGCTCCAGCCAGGCCGCGACACCGGGCGCGAGGTGCTCGGCCTCAGTGGCGGACAGGAGCAGGCGGGGGTCGGTGCGGCGGAGGCCGGCGAGGACGTCGGTGGCCGCCCGGAGGAGGACGGGAGAGGGGTACGCGGGCTTCGGTACGGCGGGGAGGGCGGTGCGGCGTGCGGGCTTCTGCACGCGGCGGGCGTGTGGCGCTTCGGACGCCTCGTCCCCGCGTCCCGGCTGGTTGCAGGAGATCGTGCGGGTGACGATCCGGCCGCCGGGGACGCGTGCGCGTTCGCGGCGCAGGTAGCCCTCGGCCTCCAGTTCCCGCAGGGCGGCGGCGATGCGGGTCGCGCCCTCGGGGAAGCGCGCGGCGAGGGACTTGATGTCGACGCGGGCGCCGGGCGGCAGCGACTGGATGTGGCAGGCCAGACCGATGGCGAGGAGGGAAAGGTTCGCGTGCTGGGTGAGGTGGTTGCCGATCACCGTGAAACGGGCTGTGTGGCGGGTGTGCTCGTGGACGAGTCCGCCGTGGGGGCCCCGGTTCGGGTGCTTGTTGCCCGCAAAGCGGGACTGGGCGTGCGGGGGCACGCTAGGGTGCTGGCTATCCATCGGGAAGCTGATCTCTTCCTTGGTGGTCAGGCCCTCGCACTGGGATCGCTACTCCCGGCGAGGGCCGACGTATGTCTGCGGTTGTGTCGCGCTGAGCGTAGGACAGACAACCAGCCCCAAATCCAACCAAGTTGGCGATGTTCACCCTCACGGGTGAGTGTGCGCCGTGGGCGGGAGGGGTGGGGCTTGGCGGGGTTCTTTCACCCTGGTGTTCCTTGGGAAAGACCGCCCGCCGCACCGGAGCACGGGCAGCCGGGTTCCGGTGTCGGGACGGTGATCTCGGCCCATACGGTCTTGCGGGGAGTCCGGCCCGGCGAGACGCCCCAGCGGTCGGCGAGGGCCGCCACGAGCACGAGTCCGCGACCTGATCCGGCCTCATCGGGCGGGCATGTGAGTCGGGGTAGGCGGTCACCCCGCGTGTCGGTCACCTCGATGCGGAGTGTGTCGCCGACGACGTAGAGCGTGAGCCGGAAGCTCCTTCCGGGCACCCTGCCATGCGTCGCGGCGTTGGCCGCCAGCTCGGCCACGATGTGCTCCGCCGCGTCCAACGGGAGTCCCCAGGCGCGGAGTTGCTCTGTGGCGAGCAGCCGGGCCAGGCGGGCGCCGCGACGCGTGGGGGACAGGAGCGCCGTGAAGTGGGGGACGGTGGTTTCTTGAATCACGTCACTCAGCGTGGCCGAGCTTGCTTCCATGGGTGAGTGGCAATGCCTGCACGTACAGTGACTGTCTTTGCTTTGTCTCGGCTGTCTCGGCTGTCTCAGGCGTTGTACCGGGTACGAGTGCGCGCCGGAGGAGGAGCCATGGGCGAGGGTGTGGACGAGGCGGGTTGGGACGTCGAGCCGGGCGACGAGATCGAGCCGGTGGTACAGGCGGTGGGGCGCCTGCTCAAGGTGTGCCGGGAGGCGGCCGGGATGAGCGTGGCCGAGCTGGCGGAGGCCCTGGGCTACGGCGAGGACATGATCCGCAAGATCGAGCGCGGGGTACGGATTCCCCGGCCGGAGCTGCTGGACAGGGCGGACCAGATCCTGAAGGCGCAAGGGCATCTGCGGGCTTTCATGGAGGACATGCGGAAGGCTCGGTATCCGAAGAAGGTGCGTGAGCTGGCGGAGCTGGAAAGCCGGGCGGTGGAGATGCTGCTCTACGGCAGCCATAACATCCATGGCCTGTTGCAGACGGAGGAGTACGCACGAGCGCTGCTTCGTACCTGGCGCCCCGCCTACTCGCTGGACAAGCTGGAGAGCATGGTGGCCGGTCGCATGGCTCGGAAGTCCGTTTTCGAGCGGTCCCCTGCTCCGGAGTTCAGCTTCGTCCAGGAAGAGGTGACGTTGCGGCGCCCGGTCGGGGACACAATGGTGTTGCGCCGACAACTCGAACACATGCTGGAGGTAGCCCAGTTGCCGTTCGTGGAGTTCCAGGTGATGCCGACCGCCCGCGCGAACCACCCTGGAACGGGGGGCCGGATTCAGGTGCTGAAGTTCGCGGACGGCACGGGGATGGGCCGTACCGACGGTGACTTCTCGGGTCGTCCGGTCTCACACCCGAGGCAGCTCCGCGTGCTCGATCTGCGCTATGGCATCATCCGGGCTCAGGCGCTCACGCCAGAGGAGTCTCTGGTCTTCATCGAGCAAGCGCTGGGAGAACTATGAGCACTGTCGAACTCCACTGGTTCAAGAGCAGCTACAGCGACAGCAGTAACGGCAACGACTGCATCGAAGTCGCCCCCACCCCCACCACCATCCACATCCGCGACTCCAAGCACGCCGACGGCGCCCGGCTCGCCGTCGCCCCCGCCACCTGGACCGCCTTCGTCACGTACGCCTCACGGAACGCCTGAGTATGCGACCGGCCCCCCGGCCGGCGTAGGAAGGGCGCCGAGGCTTCGGCTCAACTCCCTTGTGTCACTTGACAGTTTGTTAGTGTGAAGTGACTACGCCAGAGTTGCAGACGGGGGTTGGCACCATGGCAGGAAGTAGCGGCGAACACGCTGTGGGGATGCGGCTGAACCATGTGCCGGACGAGCCGGGCGGTGGTGGACCGGACCTCGCATCGTCTCCCGCCCAGACGAAGGCCGCAGCGGACACCCTCCACGACAGCATCGAGAAGGAGACCAAAACGGCGGGGGCCTGGGCGGACCACGAGACGGGCGCCGCGGTGAAGGCGTTCGACGCGAAGGACGGGTACGGCTGGCTCACCTCCGGTGCCGTGAGCAAGGCGCACAAGGCATGGGGCGAACAGATCCAGGGATTCCTGCACCGGCTGTCGGAGGACGAAGCAGCCCTCCGGAACAACAACACAGTGATGGCAGGGACGGATTTCGGAGTGCGCGCCGGAGTGCGCAAGGTGTCGGTGTTCGACACGTACTCGACGCCACCGGAGCACTGACGGACAACAGAGCCCGCTCGCACGCCACTGAATCCAACGGGGACCCATGCCGACGTACCACGAGATCCTTACGACCGACCTTTCCACGCTCACCACCGCCGCCGATCGCTGGGACGGTATGGCGGACAAGCTCCACACGCAGGAGGGTGCATACCGGCGTGACGTGCATGGCATCACCCTGCGCCCGACGTGGGTGGGCCAGAGCCAGCAAGCCGCAAACAGCCGCTTCGGCATCAGGATCAAGGAATACCAGGACGCCCAGACGGAGGCGAAGGCGGTCGCCTCGCTTCTGCGTGACGCACATACCCAGTTCGCGGAGCTGCGCAAGAAGCTTGAGTCGGCGCGCGACGACGCGATAGCCCAGGGCATGAAGGTGTCGGACCAGGGCGTGGTCTCGTACGACACTGGAAAGCTCACCCAGGGGGACCGCCAGGCGCTGGCTCACGACCCCGACTACCAGGAGAGCGTCCGCAAGGCCGTCGCCTCCTGGCAGGCGCGCATCGACCAGTGCGTCAAGGCCGTGGACGACGCCGACAAGGGTGTCGAGATCGCCTTCAAGGCCGTCGTGATCGACTCCGACCCCCTCGACGGCACGTTGAACGGCTTCAACGGCAAGGCGCAGGGCGACATCGAGAAGTACGAGGCGGACGAGGCCAAGGACATCGCGGGGCGCGTGAAGGCCGGCGAGGCGAGCGCGAGCGACTACAAGGAACTGCAGCGGCTGTTCCACGACAACTCCGGCGACACGGCGTTCAGCCAGACCCTGCTGGACGACCTGGGCGCCAAGGGAACGCTGGAGCTCTCCAACAGCCTCGACAGCCTCGCCCACTACGGCGACAAGAAGCACGGCGACCAGTACCTCGACATCCAGAAGGGCCTGGCCACCACGCTGGCGACGGCGACACGGGACCCGCACTCCTCCTTCTACAAGGACTTCCGGGCGGACCTGCGCAAGAACGGCATCGAGAAGTTCGAGGTCGACGGCCTGAACTCCATCCCGGGCGAGAACGTCCGGGGCTACCAGAGCCTGGTCACGCTCATGCAGCAGGGCCACGGCTACAACGGACAGTTCCTGAAGGACACCGCGGACGACATCCGGCAGGCGGAGGTGTCGTACCTGGGCAAGGGCCACCTGGAGTCCGTCTGGGGCCTGCGGGACAAGTACAGCGGCGAGGACCGGGGCTGGTTCGCCAACGACCCGCTCGACGGCGTGCTCGGCATCATGTCCCAGGACCCGAAGGTCAGCTCCGAGTACCTGGACCCGGCCCACAACGACAACCTGGAGTACCTGCTCCACGGGCGGGACTGGGACACGGTCGTGGACCACTTCGCGACCCCGCCCGGCGGCACCACGACCGGCATGCCCGTCATGGCGGAGGACGGCGACGTCCGCAAGGGCTTCGGCGCGGCCCTGGAGGCGGCCACCACCGGCCAGGAACCGGGCGGCTACCACGCCGTCGCTCCGCACACCGAGGAGCAGGCCCGCATCCTGCAGCACACGATCAACACGCTGTACACCGACAAGCACGCCCAGGAGCTGCCGAAGGGCCTCGTCACGCCGCTGGCGCACGTCCTGACGTCGTACACGCCCGACACGCACGAGACCTACGCGGAGTCGTCGTCGAAGTACGACATCGACTGGGACAGCGCGGGCTCCGTCTGGAGCGACAAGGACGGCGCGCACATGGCCGTGGGGCACCAGCGTCTGGCCGCCGTCATGCGGGGCGTCGCCAACGACCCGGAGGCGTTCGGACACCTCTACGGGGCCGAGCAGCAGTACGCGCACCACGTCCTGGAGGGCATCCCCGCGGACGCCGGCGACAAGACGATCCGCGACCGGATCGTGGAGTCCTCCCGGGCCATGGGCGCCTACGACGGCATCCGGTCGGACATCATCTACGACGAGCGGTTCAAGAAGACGCAGTGGGCCGCCGACTTCAACCACGGGATCGGCACCTCCCTCGGCACCGCGCTGCTCTTCAACCCGGTCAAGGATCTCAGCCCCGTCGGAGACCTCACCAGCAAGGCCATCGACGTGTGGGCGTACGAGTCGAACAAGGAGCACACGGCCGAGGCCAACCTCGAAGCCACCGAGCAGAACGCCAAGACCTACGACGCCGGCCAGCACGACGTCGAGAAGCTGGTGCGAGCCTGGGCGGACAGCCGCGGCCACGCCATCGACAGCGACTGGACGAAGTACTACGTCCACGCGGGCCAGAACGACTACGAGCACGGCCGTGACCGCACGCTCAGCACGCTGCGCGCCGACCGCTGACATGGCACGGAACGGTCACCCGACAGGATGAACGCGATGCAGAAGAAGTCCGGTCTCCGAGGCATCCACGCGGGCTGGTACGCGGTGGTGTGCGTGCTGGTCCTGGGCCTCGTGGCGCTGGTCCTGTACGGATCCGGTGCGTACGACTCGTGGCGCGACGGCCGCTCGCTGGACCAGGCCTGCGACGGCGCGCTGGCACAGGACGGGCTGACCTCGGCGCTGGGCTCCTCGCACCTGAAGGCGGAGGACGGCGACGACGGGTCCCTGGCCGGGTGCTTCGTCAAGACGTCCCCCGGGACGGGACGCGCCGTGCGGGTCACCTTGCGCTGGAGTACCGACGGGGCCCCCTCGGGCAGCCTGGTCTGGTACAACGCGGACACCCTCGGGGTGCGGGAGCAGGCGGCACCGCTGGGCAACGGCTGGTCCGGTGTCGTCAGGTACGACGGCACCTGGCAGATCATGGTCGCGCTCGACTGCGCGAACCAGAAGAACAAGGCGCTGGTCGCCTACGGTGACCTCTACGGCGCTTCGAGCGGGACCGCGCTGACCGGCCTGGGGCGGGTGACCACCGAGACCGCCAAGAAGGCGGCTGCACAGCACGGGTGCCAGGTCAAGGCCGGCAAGCGGCTCACCCGTGTGTCCACGGCCCGCCTCGGCGAGCCCGGCACGGCGAAGCCGCTGGGGCAGGCGCAAGGATCGTGCGTCGCGCTGCGTGATGTGCCGGGGGCGCAGAGTGGGACACCCGAGATCATGGAGTACCCGGCCGACCCGGACGCTCCGCAGACCAACTGCTACCTGGCCACGAGTGCGAAGAAGCCCGGATACGGCCTGTACGCGTACTACGGCGCCGCCGCCAAGGACTTCGAGTCGGTCGGGTTCGGTCACCCGGGCGGCGACTACGTCCTGGCGACCGCGCCGTGCCCCCGGTCCACCCACGAGGCGGCGTTCGCCCTCTACCGCCTCTACGACCGGGACACCGGCAACTACCCCGTACCGCACTACTCGGACTCGTTCGCCCGGTCCGCACTGAAGGCATTCGCCGAGCACGAGGCCGAGCAGCGCGGTTGCGGCGAGGTACGGATCATGTCCGCGCCGTGACGGCAGGACCCGCGTTTGACCTACGTCACTCCCGGGGTATTCTCTCCGGCTCGATTGGCGGAGCCCCCGCCCCATATGGCAGACTGTCGGAGTTGCTCGGTCGAGTGTTGATGTTGCGCGCCTCCCGCCGGGAGGACCGGAAGCGAGTCCCACAGTACTCGTCGCCCTAACTGCCTTCGGGCAGCGCTGGGGCGGACGTACGGGAATCTTCCGGGAAGCGTGGACGCGGCACCGACCAGGCGCCCGGTGAACCTCTTTCCCACGACAAGGGATGTTCGAACAAGGGACATCTGTGTCAGCGGAAGCGCGACACGCCCGACCGCGTGGGTCGGACGCACAGTGCGTGGAGGACCGGGTTCCAGAGCGTGAAGAGACAAAGGACTACTGAGTAGCCATGGCGGGACAGAAGATCCGCATCCGGCTCAAGGCCTACGACCACGAGGTCATCGACTCCTCGGCGAAGAAGATCGTCGAGACGGTGACCCGCACTGGTGCGTCGGTCGCGGGCCCGGTGCCGCTGCCCACTGAGAAGAACGTGTACTGCGTCATCAAGTCGCCGCACAAGTACAAGGACTCGCGCGAGCACTTCGAGATGCGCACGCACAAGCGCCTGATCGACATTCTCGACCCGACCCCCAAGACCGTTGACTCTCTGATGCGACTCGACCTCCCGGCCGGTGTCGACATCGAGATCAAGCTCTGAGGCTGGTGGGCTGAGAATGGCTAAGCAGATCAAGGGCATCCTGGGCGAGAAGCTCGGCATGACGCAGGTGTGGGACGAGAACAACCGTGTTGTTCCGGTCACCGTCGTCAAGGCCGGCCCCAACGTCGTGACCCAGGTTCGTACCAACGACGTCGACGGCTACGAGTCGGTCCAGATCGCCTTCGGCGAGATCGACCCGCGCAAGGTGAACAAGCCCCTCAAGGGCCACTTCGCCAAGGCCGACGTCACCCCCCGTCGCCACCTCGTCGAGATCCGCACCGCGGACGCCTCCGAGTACACGCTGGGCCAGGAGATCACCGCTGAGGTGTTCGAGGCCGGCGTGAAGGTCGACGTCACCGGCAAGAGCAAGGGCAAGGGCTTCGCCGGTGTCATGAAGCGCCACAACTTCCGTGGCCTCGGCGCCGGGCACGGCACCCAGCGCAAGCACCGCTCTCCCGGTTCCATCGGTGGCTGCGCCACCCCGGGCCGTGTGTTCAAGGGCCTCCGCATGGCGGGTCGCATGGGCAACGAGCGGGTCACCACCCAGAACCTGACCGTCCACGCCGTTGACGCGGAGAAGGGTCTGCTGCTCATCAAGGGCGCGGTTCCCGGTCCGAACGGCGGCCTCGTCCTGGTCCGCACCGCGGCCAAGGGGGCCTGAGGTAACCGATGAGCACTGTTGACATCCTTTCGCCGGCGGGCGACAAGGCCGGTTCCGTCGAGCTCCCCGCGGAGATCTTCGACGCCAAGGTCAGCGTTCCGCTGATCCACCAGGTCGTCGTCGCGCAGCTGGCCGCTGCCCGCCAGGGCACGCACAAGACCAAGACCCGTGGCGAGGTCCGTGGTGGTGGCAAGAAGCCTTACCGCCAGAAGGGCACCGGTCGTGCGCGTCAGGGCTCGACCCGCGCGCCGCAGTTCGCCGGTGGTGGCGTCGTGCACGGTCCCGTGCCGCGTGACTACTCGCAGCGCACCCCCAAGAAGATGAAGGCCGCCGCCCTGCGCGGTGCCCTCTCCGACCGGGCGCGTCACAACCGCATCCACGTCGTCTCCGGCGTGGTCGAGGGTGCGAACCCGTCCACCAAGGCCGCGAAGAGCCTGTTCGGCAAGATCAGCGAGCGCAAGAACCTGCTCCTGGTCGTCGAGCGCGCCGACGAGGCCGCGTGGCTGTCCGCCCGCAACCTGCCCCAGGTCCACATCCTGGAGCCGGGCCAGCTGAACACGTACGACGTTCTCGTCTCGGACGACGTGGTCTTCACCCAGGCCGCTTTCGAGTCCTTCGTGTCTGGCCCCAAGGCCGCTGACACCGAAGGGAGCGAGGCCTGATGGCTACGCGTCACCCGAGCATTGCCTCGAAGGCCGCCAAGGCCGCCAAGGCCGCGCGCGTCGCCAAGGCGAAGCGCCACGCCACCGAGGGCAAGAACACCGTCGAGACCCCGCTGAGCAAGTCGTACACGGACCCCCGTGACGTCCTGCTGAAGCCGGTCGTCTCCGAGAAGAGCTACGCGCTCCTCGACGAGAACAAGTACACGTTCATCGTCGACCCGAACGCCAACAAGACCCAGATCAAGCAGGCCGTCCAGGCGGTCTTCGACGTCAAGGTCACCGGGGTCAACACGATCAACCGCCAGGGCAAGCGCAAGCGCACGAAGACCGGCTTCGGTCAGCGTGCCGGCAGCAAGCGCGCGATCGTGACCCTCGCCGAGGGCGACCGTATCGACATCTTCGGCGGTCCGACCGCCTAAGGGCGGTCCGGATCGTCCGATATCGGACGAGGACTGAGAAATGGGAATCCGCAAGTACAAGCCGACTACGCCGGGCCGTCGTGGCGCCAGCGTCGCCGACTTCGTCGAGGTCACGCGGTCCACGCCGGAGAAGTCGCTGGTCCGCCCCCTGCACAGCAAGGGCGGCCGTAACAACGCCGGTCGTGTGACCGTTCGCCACCAGGGTGGCGGACACAAGCGCGCCTACCGCGTGATCGACTTCCGTCGTCACGACAAGGACGGCGTGCCGGCGAAGGTCGCGCACATCGAGTACGACCCCAACCGCACCGCGCGCATCGCGCTGCTGCACTACGCCGACGGCGAGAAGCGCTACATCCTCGCCCCGCGCAACCTGCAGCAGGGTGACCGCGTCGAGAACGGTCCCGGGGCCGACATCAAGCCGGGCAACAACCTGGCCCTCCGCAACATCCCGGTCGGTACCACGATCCACGCGATCGAGCTCCGTCCCGGTGGCGGTGCCAAGTTCGCCCGCTCCGCCGGTGCCTCCGTGCAGCTGCTCGCGAAGGAGGGCGCCTACGCCCACCTGCGCATGCCGTCCGGCGAGATCCGCCTGGTCGACGTCCGCTGCCGCGCCACCATCGGCGAGGTCGGCAACGCCGAGCAGAGCAACATCAACTGGGGTAAGGCCGGCCGTAAGCGGTGGCTGGGCGTCCGCCCGACCGTCCGTGGTGTCGTGATGAACCCGGTTGACCACCCGCACGGTGGTGGTGAGGGCCGGACCTCCGGTGGTCGCCACCCTGTGTCCCCGTGGGGCAAGAAGGAAGGCCGTACTCGTTCGCCCAAGAAGGCGTCGAACAAGTACATCGTCCGCCGCCGCAAGACGAACAAGAAGCGCTAAGGACGGGTTGAGATGCCTCGTAGCTTGAAGAAGGGGCCCTTCGTCGACGACCACCTGATCAAGAAGGTGGACACGCAGAACGAAGCCGGCACCAAGAACGTCATCAAGACCTGGTCCCGTCGCTCGATGATCGTCCCGGCCATGCTCGGCCACACGATCGCGGTGCACAACGGCAAGACCCACATCCCGGTGTTCGTCACCGAGTCGATGGTCGGCCACAAGCTCGGCGAGTTCTCGCCGACCCGCACCTTCCGGGGCCACGTCAAGGAAGACCGGAAGTCGAAGCGCCGCTAGTAGCGGATCGCATTCAGACACGTAAGTAACTGAAGGGACAACCATGGAAGCCAGGGCCCAGGCGCGGTACATCCGCGTCACGCCCATGAAGGCCCGCCGCGTGGTGGACCTCATCCGTGGCATGGACGCCACGGAGGCCCAGGCTGTTCTGCGATTCGCTCCGCAGGCAGCCTCCGTGCCGGTCGGCAAGGTGCTCGACAGCGCCATTGCCAACGCCGCGCACAACTACGACCACACCGACGCCGACAGCCTCTACATCTCCGAGGCCTACGTCGACGAGGGCCCGACCCTGAAGCGGTTCCGTCCGCGCGCCCAGGGCCGTGCCTACCGGATCCGCAAGCGGACCAGCCACATCACCGTGGTCGTCAGCAGCAAGGAAGGAACCCGGTAATGGGCCAGAAGGTTAACCCGCATGGGTTCCGGCTCGGTGTCACCACGGACTTCAAGTCCCGGTGGTACGCCGACAAGCTGTACAAGGACTACGTCAAGGAAGACGTCGCCATCCGTCGGATGATGACGTCCGGCATGGAGCGCGCCGGTATCTCGAAGGTTGAGATCGAGCGCACCCGTGACCGCGTGCGGGTGGACATCCACACCGCTCGTCCGGGCATCGTCATCGGCCGCCGTGGCGCCGAGGCCGACCGCATCCGCGGCGACCTCGAGAAGCTCACGGGCAAGCAGGTCCAGCTGAACATCCTCGAGGTCAAGAACCCCGAGACCGACGCTCAGCTGGTTGCCCAGGCCGTTGCCGAGCAGCTCTCCTCCCGCGTCTCCTTCCGTCGGGCCATGCGCAAGAGCATGCAGTCCGCCATGAAGGCCGGCGCCAAGGGCATCAAGATCCAGTGCGGTGGCCGCCTCGGTGGCGCCGAGATGTCCCGCTCGGAGTTCTACCGCGAGGGCCGTGTGCCCCTGCACACGCTCCGCGCGAACGTGGACTACGGCTTCTTCGAGGCCAAGACGACCTTCGGCCGCATCGGTGTGAAGGTCTGGATCTACAAGGGCGACGTCAAGAACATCGCCGAGGTCCGCGCCGAGAACGCTGCCGCCCGTGCGGGTAACCGCCCGGCCCGCGGTGGCGCCGACCGCCCGGCCCGTGGTGGCCGTGGTGGCGAGCGGCGTGGTCGCAAGCCGCAGCAGGCTGCCGGCGCCGAGGCCCCCAAGGCCGAGGCCCCCGCCGCTCCGGCTGAGAGCACCGGAACGGAGGCCTGACCGACATGCTGATCCCCCGTAGGGTCAAGCACCGCAAGCAGCACCACCCGAAGCGCAACGGTATGTCCAAGGGTGGCACGCAGGTTGCGTTCGGCGAGTACGGCATCCAGGCGCTCACCCCGGCGTATGTGACGAACCGTCAGATCGAGGCCGCTCGTATCGCCATGACGCGTCACATCAAGCGTGGTGGCAAGGTCTGGATCAACATCTACCCGGACCGTCCCCTCACCAAGAAGCCTGCCGAGACCCGCATGGGTTCCGGTAAGGGTTCGCCGGAGTGGTGGATCGCCAACGTCAAGCCCGGACGCGTGATGTTCGAGCTGTCGTACCCCAACGAGAAGATTGCGCGTGAGGCCCTCACTCGTGCGGCCCACAAGCTGCCGATGAAGTGCCGGATCGTCAAGCGCGAGGCAGGTGAAGCGTGATGTCGGCCGGTACCAAGGCGTCCGAGCTGCGCGAGCTGGGCAACGAGGAGCTTCTGGCGAAGCTCCGCGAGGCCAAGGAAGAGCTGTTCAACCTCCGCTTCCAGGCGGCGACGGGTCAGCTCGAGAACCACGGCCGTCTGAAGGCGGTCCGCAAGGACATCGCGCGGATCTACACCCTGATGCGCGAGCGTGAGCTGGGCATCGAAACGGTGGAGAACGCCTGATGAGCGAGAAGAACGTGACTGAGAACGCAGAGGCCCGCGGCTTCCGCAAGACCCGTGAGGGTCTGGTCGTCAGCGACAAGATGGACAAGACCGTCGTCGTCGCTGTCGAGGACCGCGTCAAGCACGCGCTGTACGGCAAGGTCATCCGCCGTACCAACAAGCTCAAGGCGCACGACGAGCAGAACGCTGCGGGCGTCGGCGACCGCGTCCTCCTCATGGAGACCCGGCCGCTGTCCGCGACGAAGCGCTGGCGCGTCGTCGAGATCCTCGAGAAGGCCAAGTAATTCCTGCGGGCAAACCCGCAGGACAGTTCCGCCAGGCTCCGCAGGGGTCCTCGTACTGAGGCCCCTGCGGGGAACCGGCAGACAAACAGGAGATAGACGTGATCCAGCAGGAGTCGCGACTGCGCGTCGCCGACAACACTGGTGCGAAGGAGATCCTTTGCATCCGTGTGCTCGGTGGCTCCGGTCGCCGCTACGCGGGCATCGGTGACGTCATCGTCGCCACCGTCAAGGACGCGATCCCCGGTGGCAACGTGAAGAAGGGTGACGTCGTCAAGGCGGTCATCGTTCGCACCGTCAAGGAGCGCCGCCGTCCGGACGGCTCGTACATCCGCTTCGACGAGAACGCCGCCGTCATTCTGAAGAACGACGGCGACCCTCGCGGCACCCGCATCTTCGGCCCGGTCGGCCGTGAGCTGCGCGAGAAGAAGTTCATGAAGATCATCTCGCTCGCGCCGGAGGTGCTGTAAGCATGAAGATCAAGAAGGGCGACCTGGTCCAGGTCATCACCGGCAAGGACAAGGGCAAGCAGGGCAAGGTCATTGCCGCTTACCCGCGCGAGGAGCGCGTCCTGGTCGAGGGTGTCAACCGGGTCAAGAAGCACACCAAGGCCGGCCCGACCGCCAGCGGTTCCCAGGCCGGCGGCATCGTGACCACCGAGGCCCCCATCCACGTGTCCAACGTTCAGCTGGTCGTGGAGAAGGACGGTCAGAAGGTCGTCACGCGTGTCGGTTACCGCTTCGACGACGAAGGCAACAAGATCCGCGTTGCCAAGCGGACGGGTGAGGACATCTGATGGCTACCACCACCACTCCGCGTCTGAAGCAGAAGTACCGCGAGGAGATCGCGGGCAAGCTGCGTGACGAGTTCAAGTACGAGAACGTCATGCAGATCCCCGGCCTCGTCAAGATCGTGGTCAACATGGGTGTGGGCGACGCCGCCCGCGACTCCAAGCTGATCGAGGGCGCCATCCGCGACCTCACCACGATCACCGGTCAGAAGCCGGCCGTCACCAAGGCCCGCAAGTCCATCGCGCAGTTCAAGCTGCGTGAGGGCCAGCCGATCGGTGCCCACGTCACGCTCCGTGGCGACCGCATGTGGGAGTTCCTGGACCGCACCCTGTCGCTCGCGCTGCCGCGCATCCGCGACTTCCGCGGCCTGTCCCCCAAGCAGTTCGACGGCCGTGGCAACTACACCTTCGGTCTCACGGAGCAGGTCATGTTCCACGAGATCGACCAGGACAAGATCGACCGCGTCCGGGGTATGGACATCACCGTGGTGACCACGGCGACCAACGACGCTGAGGGCCGCGCGCTCCTTCGTCACCTCGGCTTCCCGTTCAAGGAGGCGTGAGCGAGATGGCGAAGAAGGCTCTGATCGCTAAGGCTGCTCGCAAGCCCAAGTTCGGTGTGCGTGGCTACACGCGCTGCCAGCGCTGCGGCCGTCCGCACTCCGTGTACCGCAAGTTCGGCCTCTGCCGCGTGTGCCTTCGTGAGATGGCTCACCGTGGCGAGCTGCCGGGCGTGACCAAGAGCTCCTGGTAATCCCCCTGATCGGGGATTCCGGAAGCTCTCGGTAAGCATCTGGGTCGGCAGAGGCCCTTCTCCGCATGCCGTAGGCTTGCGGGGTTGGGCGTCTGCCGCGCCCGTACGACTTACTACGCCGTAGGTCCACCGCGCCGCACCCGTCCCGTCTCGGATCGGGGAGAGGGATGGCGCACCAGGAAACCCCGGCGAGAGAGGCCGAAGGCCAATTCATGACCATGACTGATCCGATCGCAGACATGCTTACGCGTCTGCGGAACGCGAACTCGGCATACCACGACTCCGTGACGATGCCGGCATCGAAGATCAAGTCGCACATCGCGGAGATCCTCCAGCAGGAGGGCTTCATCACGGGCTGGAAGATCGAGGACGCCGAGGTCGGCAAGAACCTCGTTCTCGAGCTGAAGTTCGGCCCGAACCGTGAGCGCTCCATCGCGGGCATCAAGCGGATCTCCAAGCCCGGTCTCCGGGTGTACGCGAAGTCCACCAACCTGCCGAAGGTGCTCGGCGGCCTCGGCGTGGCGATCATCTCCACGTCGCACGGGCTCCTCACCGACAAGCAGGCCGGCAAGAAGGGCGTGGGTGGGGAAGTCCTCGCCTACGTCTGGTAACGGAAGGGAACGGAGGAAACAGCTATGTCGCGTATTGGCAAGCTCCCCATCACGGTTCCCGCCGGCGTGGACGTCACCATCGACGGCCGTACGGTCTCGGTCAAGGGCCCCAAGGGCACGCTGACCCACACCGTTGTCGCGCCGATCGACATCGTCAAGGGCGAGGACGGCACCCTTCAGGTGACCCGCCCGAACGACGAGCGTCAGAACAAGGCCCTGCACGGCCTGTCCCGCACGCTGGTGGCGAACATGATCACCGGCGTGACCCAGGGTTACGTGAAGAAGCTCGAGATCAGCGGTGTCGGTTACCGCGTGACGGCCAAGGGCTCGAACCTCGAGTTCGCGCTCGGCTACAGCCACCCGATCGTCGTCGAGGCGCCCGAGGGCATCACCTTCAAGGTGGAGACCCCGACCCGCTTCCAGGTCGAGGGCATCGACAAGCAGAAGGTCGGCGAGGTTGCGGCCAACATCCGCAAGCTGCGCAAGCCCGACCCGTACAAGGCCAAGGGCGTCAAGTACGAGGGCGAAGTCATCCGCCGCAAGGTCGGAAAGGCGGGTAAGTAAGCCATGGCATACGGGCAGAAGATCCTCAAGGGCGACGCCTACAAGCGCGCCGCGATCAAGCGCCGTCACATCCGGATCCGCAAGCGGATCTCCGGTACGGCGGAGCGTCCCCGTCTGGTCGTGACCCGCTCCAACCGCCACATCGTGGCGCAGGTGATCGACGACCTCAAGGGCCACACCCTGGCGTCCGCGTCCACCCTGGACGCGTCCGTGCGCGGTGGCGAGGGCGACAAGTCCGCGCAGGCCAAGCAGGTCGGCGCCCTGGTCGCCGAGCGTGCCAAGGCCGCCGGCGTCGAGGCTGTCGTGTTCGACCGTGGTGGCAACCAGTACGCCGGGCGCATCGCCGCCCTGGCGGACGCCGCCCGCGAAGCCGGGCTCAAGTTCTGAGCCTGCCGTAGCTAGCGGAAAAAGAGAGAGGTAATTCCAATGGCTGGACCCCAGCGCCGCGGTGGCGGTGCCGGTGGCGGCGAGCGGCGGGACCGGAAGGGCCGTGACGGCGGCGCTGCTGCCGCCGAGAAGACCGCGTACGTCGAGCGCGTCGTCGCGATCAACCGTGTCGCCAAGGTTGTGAAGGGTGGTCGTCGCTTCAGCTTCACCGCGCTGGTCGTGGTGGGCGACGGTGACGGCACCGTGGGTGTCGGTTACGGCAAGGCCAAGGAGGTGCCGGCCGCCATCGCCAAGGGCGTTGAGGAGGCCAAGAAGCACTTCTTCAAGGTCCCCCGTATCCAGGGCACCATCCCGCACCCGATCCAGGGTGAGAAGGCTGCCGGCGTCGTGCTGCTCAAGCCCGCGTCCCCGGGTACCGGTGTTATCGCCGGTGGTCCGGTGCGCGCCGTGCTCGAGTGCGCCGGTATCCACGACGTGCTGTCGAAGTCGCTCGGCTCCGACAACGCGATCAACATCGTGCACGCGACCGTGGAGGCCCTGAAGGGCCTGCAGCGTCCCGAGGAGATCGCGGCTCGCCGTGGTCTGCCCCTGGAGGACGTCGCTCCCGCGGCTCTGCTGCGTGCGCGTGCCGGGGCGGGTGCGTAATCATGGCGCAGCTCAAGATCACGCAGGTCAAGTCCTACATCGGCAGCAAGCAGAACCACCGCGACACCCTGCGCTCCCTTGGTCTCAAGGGCATCAACACGCAGGTCGTCAAGGAGGACCGCCCCGAGTTCCGCGGCATGGTGCACACCGTCCGCCACCTCGTGACGGTCGAGGAGGTCGACTGATCATGGCGGAGCAGAACCCGCTGAAGATCCACAACCTCCGTCCCGCCCCGGGCGCCAAGACCGCCAAGACCCGTGTCGGTCGTGGTGAGGCGTCGAAGGGTAAGACGGCCGGTCGTGGTACCAAGGGTACGAAGGCTCGTTACCAGGTTCCGGAGCGCTTCGAGGGCGGCCAGATGCCGCTGCACATGCGCCTCCCGAAGCTGAAGGGCTTCAAGAACCCGTTCAAGACCGAGTTCCAGGTCGTGAACCTCGACAAGCTGGCCGCGCTCTACCCCGAGGGTGGCGAGGTCACCGTCGAGGGTCTGGTGGCCAAGGGTGCTGTTCGCAAGAACAGCCTCGTCAAGGTCCTCGGCCAGGGCGAGATCTCCGTGGCGCTGCAGGTGACGGTCGACGCCGTCTCCGGCTCCGCCAAGGAGAAGATCACCGCCGCCGGCGGTACGGTCACCGAGCTCGTCTGAGTCCTTCGGACGACGCCTCGATGACGTAAACGATCCCGACCGGGGATACCTCACAATGGGGTATCCCCGGTTGGTCGTTCCACGGGGAGCAGTGTCGCCGGTAAGGTGGCCTGCACTGTTCTTTTTCTGTATCCGTCGAACCTCAAGACCGTCACCCTTGACGCAGTTGCGCGGGGGTCGCAGGAGGCACCGTGCTCACCGCGTTCGCCCGGGCGTTCAGGACGCCCGACCTGCGCAAGAAGCTGCTGTTCACGCTGGGCATCATCGTGGTCTACCGGGTCGGTACCCACATCCCGATCCCGGGCGTCAACTACAGGAACGTCCAGCAGTGTGTCCGCGAGGCCTCCGGTAACCAGGGGCTCTTCGGGCTGGTCAACATGTTCAGCGGTGGTGCGCTGCTGCAGATCACGATCTTCGCGCTCGGGATCATGCCGTACATCACGGCCAGCATCATCCTGCAGTTGTTGACGGTCGTGATCCCGCGCCTGGAAGCCCTCAAGAAGGAGGGGCAGGCCGGCACTGCCAAGATTACGCAGTACACCCGCTACCTGACCGTGGCGCTGGCCATCCTCCAGGGCACCGGCCTGGTGGCCACGGCCCGCAGCGGTGCGCTGTTCGGCACCTGTTCGGTGGCGAACCAGATCGTCCCCGACCAGGCGATCTTCACCACCATCACCATGGTCATCTGCATGACCGCCGGTACGTGCGTCGTGATGTGGCTCGGTGAGCTGATCACCGACCGCGGCATCGGCAACGGCATGTCGATCCTGATGTTCATCTCGATCGCCGCGACCTTCCCGTCCGCCCTGTGGGCCATCAAGAAGCAGGGCACGCTGGCCGGCGGCTGGATCGAGTTCGGCACGGTCATCGCGGTGGGTCTGGTCATGGTCGCGCTCGTCGTCTTCGTCGAGCAGGCCCAGCGCCGCATCCCGGTCCAGTACGCGAAGCGCATGATCGGACGCCGTTCCTACGGCGGTACGTCCACGTACATCCCGCTCAAGGTGAACCAGGCAGGTGTGATTCCTGTCATCTTCGCCTCCTCGCTGCTCTACATCCCGGCGCTCGTGGCGCAGTTCGCGGGGGGCAAGTCGGACTGGAAGACCTGGATCGAGCAGAACCTCACCAAGGGCGACCACCCGATTTACATCGCTTCGTACTTCTTGCTCATCGTTTTCTTCGCGTTCTTCTACGTCGCTATCTCCTTCAACCCCGAGGAAGTAGCCGACAACATGAAGAAGTATGGTGGCTTCATCCCGGGCATCCGGGCTGGCCGACCGACCGCTGAGTACCTGAGCTACGTGCTCAACCGGATCACCTGGCCGGGTTCGCTGTATCTGGGTCTGATCGCTCTCGTACCGACAATGGCGTTGGTGGGCTTCAACGCAAGCCAGAACTTCCCGTTCGGTGGGACCAGCATCCTCATCATCGTGGGTGTCGGTCTTGAGACGGTGAAGCAGATCGAGAGCCAGCTCCAGCAGCGCAATTACGAAGGGTTCCTCCGCTGATGCGTATCGTCCTCGTCGGGCCGCCGGGTGCCGGTAAGGGAACGCAGGCCGTCCGGCTCGCAGAGAAGCTGGCCGTTCCGCACATCTCCACGGGCGACCTGTTCCGGGCCAACATCAGCCAGCAGACCGAGCTGGGCAAGCTCGCGAAGTCCTACATGGACGCCGGCAACCTCGTCCCGGACGAGGTGACCATCGCGATGGCCAAGGACCGGATGGAGCAGCCGGACGCGGAGAACGGCTTCCTGCTGGACGGCTTCCCGCGGAACGTCTCGCAGGCGGAGGCGCTGGACGAGCTGCTGCGGACCGAGGGCATCACGCTGGACGCCGTCCTGGACCTGGAGGTCCCCGAGGACGAGGTCGTCAAGCGGATCGCCGGCCGGCGCATCTGCCGCAAGGACTCCTCGCACGTCTTCCACGTGTCGTACAACGCGCCGGCCAAGGAGGGCGTGTGCGACGTCTGCGGCGGCGAGCTGTACCAGCGCGACGACGACCGTGAGGAGACCGTCCGCACGCGGCTGGAGGTCTACCACACGCAGACCGAGCCGATCATCGACTACTACAAGGCGCAGGGCCTGGTCGTGACGATCTCCTCCCTGGGCCCGGTGGCCGAGATCACGCAGCGGGCGCTGGAGGCCCTCAAGCGCGAGAAGGCCGAGAAGTAGATCCCGGCCCTTCCGGCCGCGGTGCCCTTGCGGGGGCGCCGCGGCCGTACTGTTGTACAGGTACCCCCAGTCGACGTGAGTGACGGAGAGCGCAGGCCCCCCATGGTGCAGATCAAGACCCCCGAGCAGATCGCGAAGATGCGGGCGGCGGGCCTGGTCGTAGCCGCCATCCACGCGGCCACGCGCGAAGCGGCCGTCCCCGGCGCCTCCACCAAGGACTTGGACGAGGTGGCCCGCAAGGTCCTCGCCGAGCACGGCGCGAAGTCGAACTTCCTGGGGTACGGCGGTTTCCCCGCCACCATCTGCACCTCCGTGAACGACGTCGTCGTCCACGGCATCCCCTCCGACGACGTCGTCCTCAAGGACGGCGACATCATCTCCATCGACTGCGGCGCGATCGTCGACGGCTGGCACGGTGACGCCGCCTACACGGCGTTCGTGGGCTCCGGTCACGCCCCGGAGCTGGTCGAGCTGTCCCGGGTGACGGAAGAGTCGATGTGGGCCGGCATCGCGGCCATGAAGCAGGGCAACCGCCTGGTGGACATCTCCCGGGCGATCGAGACGTACATCCGCCGGCAGCCCAAGCCGGGCGGCGGCAAGTACGGGATCATCGAGGACTACGGCGGCCACGGCATCGGCACCGAGATGCACATGGACCCGCACCTGCTGAACTACGTGGACCGCCGCCGCGGCAAGGGCCCCAAGCTGGTCCCGGGCTTCTGCCTCGCCATCGAGCCGATGGTCTCGCTCGGCACTCCGCGCACCGAGGTCCTGTCGGACGACTGGACGGTCATCACGACGGACGGCACCTGGTCCTCCCACTGGGAGCACTCGGTCGCCCTGACCGCGGAGGGCCCCCTGGTCCTCACCGCCCCGGACGGCGGAAAGGCCAAGCTCGCCGAGTACGGCATCACGGCCGCCCCCGACCCGCTCGCATAGGGATCTCCGCCATGGGGCAGACTTTCCCGATTCGCCTTTCCGGGTGCGCCGACGTAGACTGACTCGTCGGCTCTCGTGCACCCGCATGTCCGCATGCTCGCAAGTGTGACGGAAGTCGATCAAGGTAGTCGATTCGAAGGGCAAAGCGTGGCCAAGAAGCAAGGTGCCATCGAGATCGAGGGCACTGTCGTCGAGTCTCTGCCGAACGCCATGTTCAAGGTCGAGCTCCAGAACGGCCACCAGGTCCTGGCACACATCAGCGGCAAGATGCGCATGCACTACATCCGCATCCTCCCTGACGACCGGGTCGTGGTGGAGCTGTCTCCGTACGACCTGACGCGTGGCCGGATCGTCTACCGGTACAAGTAGATCTTGCCCGCGCCCCGGGCCCGCCCGGTGCGATGGCACTGACCCGGAGAACCTCACCCAATGAAGGTCAAGCCGAGCGTCAAGAAGATCTGCGACAAGTGCAGGGTGATCCGCCGCCACGGTCGGGTCATGGTCATCTGCGAGAACCCGCGCCACAAGCAGCGCCAGGGCTGACGCACGACCATTTCCCTCTGCACCTCTATCGCAGAGTTTCGCGCGACGCGAGCTGAATATGTTCATACGCAGAGCCCGAGCCATCCAGCTCGACACCCCCGGTTCGGAGGCCGGGGACCCGGTTCGTACCTAGTACGGCGGCCGGGAGCCGGTTCTGCGGAAGACCTCCGAAGATTCACCAGGAGCCATTGAATGGCACGCGTTTCCGGTGTTGACATCCCGCGCGAAAAGCGCGTGGAGGTCGCCCTCACCTACGTGTTCGGCATCGGCCGGACCCTCTCGAAGGAGACGCTGGCTGCGACCGGCGTCGACCCGAACACCCGCGTTCGTGACCTGACCGAAGAGCAGCTGGTCGCGATCCGCGAGTACGTCGACAACAACATCAAGACCGAGGGTGACCTCCGTCGCGAGATCCAGGCCGACATCCGCCGCAAGGTCGAGATCGGTTGCTACCAGGGTCTCCGTCACCGTCGCGGTCTGCCCGTCCGCGGTCAGCGCACCAGCACCAACGCCCGCACCCGCAAGGGCCCGCGTCGCGCCATCGCCGGCAAGAAGAAGCCGGGCAAGAAGTAGTCCGCAGCGGACACCCTGTCCACGGTCTTCGCTGTAGGACCGACCACCTCCCGTAGGAGTTAGTAGATGCCCCCCAAGGGACGTCAGGGCGCTGCCAAGAAGGTGCGCCGCAAGGAAAAGAAGAACGTCGCTCACGGCCACGCGCACATCAAGAGCACGTTCAACAACACGATCGTCTCGATCACGGACCCGTCCGGCAACGTGATCTCCTGGGCCTCCGCCGGCCACGTCGGCTTCAAGGGTTCCCGGAAGTCCACGCCGTTCGCCGCGCAGATGGCCGCCGAGTCGGCTGCCCGCCGCGCCCAGGAGCACGGCATGCGCAAGGTCGACGTGTTCGTGAAGGGTCCGGGTTCCGGTCGCGAGACCGCGATCCGCTCTCTGCAGGCCACGGGTCTTGAGGTCGGCTCCATCCAGGACGTCACCCCGACCCCGCACAACGGCTGCCGTCCGCCGAAGCGTCGTCGCGTCTGACCTCGCTTCACCGGGCTGTCCGGGCGGTACGGCTCTTTCGGGCCGTGCCGCCCGTACCCTTGCAGTACCCGCACTTTTCACGGGTGCGGTTTCCGTCGGGCGTCAAATAGCGGGCGTCCACGAAAGAAGGATCTGATCCACACATGCTGATCGCTCAGCGTCCCTCGTTGACCGAAGAGGTCGTCGACGAGTTCCGCTCCCGGTTCGTGATCGAGCCGCTGGAGCCGGGCTTCGGCTACACCCTCGGCAACTCCCTCCGCCGTACCCTCCTCTCCTCGATCCCCGGTGCCGCTGTCACCAGCATCCGGATCGACGGCGTGCTGCACGAGTTCACCACCGTGCCGGGCGTCAAGGAGGACGTCACCGACCTGATCCTCAACATCAAGCAGCTGGTCGTCTCCTCGGAGCACGACGAGCCGGTCGTGATGTACCTGCGCAAGCAGGGCCCGGGTCTGGTCACCGCCGCCGACATCGCGCCCCCGGCCGGTGTCGAGGTGCACAACCCCGACCTGGTCCTCGCCACGCTCAACGGCAAGGGCAAGCTGGAGATGGAGCTGACCGTCGAGCGCGGTCGCGGCTACGTCTCCGCCGTGCAGAACAAGCAGGTGGGCCAGGAGATCGGCCGTATCCCGGTCGACTCCATCTACTCGCCGGTTCTGAAGGTCACGTACAAGGTCGAGGCCACGCGTGTCGAGCAGCGCACCGACTTCGACAAGCTGATCGTCGACGTCGAGACCAAGCAGGCGATGCGTCCGCGTGACGCCATGGCCTCCGCCGGTAAGACGCTGGTCGAGCTGTTCGGTCTCGCCCGCGAGCTGAACATCGACGCCGAGGGCATCGACATGGGCCCGTCCCCGACGGACGCCGCCCTGGCCGCCGACCTCGCGCTGCCGATCGAGGAGCTGGAGCTCACGGTCCGCTCCTACAACTGCCTCAAGCGTGAGGGCATCCACTCCGTGGGTGAGCTCGTCGCCCGCTCCGAGGCCGACCTCCTGGACATCCGCAACTTCGGTGCGAAGTCCATCGACGAGGTCAAGGCGAAGCTGGCCGGCATGGGCCTGGCCCTGAAGGACAGCCCGCCCGGATTCGACCCCACGGCCGCTGCCGACGCCTTCGGCGCCGACGACGACGCGGACGCGGGTTTCGTGGAGACCGAGCAGTACTGATCAGTACTTGATCGGTCGTTGCCGGTGGGCATCCGCTCATCGGGTTCCTGACCCCGGTACCTGACACGGCCGGGGCAGACACACAGGAGAAGAACAATGCCGAAGCCCACCAAGGGTGCCCGTCTGGGCGGCAGCGCCGCGCACGAGAAGCTGCTCCTCGCGAACCTCGCGAAGAGCCTCTTCGAGCACGGCCGTATCACCACCACCGAGGCGAAGGCCCGCCGCCTGCGCCCGTACGCCGAGCGTCTGATCACCAAGGCGAAGAAGGGCGACCTTCACAACCGCCGCCAGGTGCTCCAGGTCATCACGGACAAGAGCGTCGTCCACACGCTCTTCACCGAGATCGGCCCGCGTTACGAGAACCGTCCGGGTGGTTACACCCGGATCACCAAGATCGGTAACCGCCGTGGCGACAACGCGCCCATGGCCGTCATCGAGCTGGTCGAGGCGCTGACGGTTGCCCAGCAGGCGACCGGTGAGGCCGAGGCCGCCACCAAGCGTGCGGTCAAGGAGGCCGAGGAGGCCAAGGCTGCGGAGACCACCGAGGCGCCGGCCGAGGAGGCCGCTGCCGAGGAGTCCAAGGACGCCTGAGGCTCTGCCTGACGCGGGAAGCGGGTTCGCCCTTCGGGGCGGGCCCGCTTTCGCGTACCTGAGAGGATCTGTCTGTGAGTGAAGTACAGCCCGGTTTCGTACGCATCCGTCTCGACCTCTCCTACGACGGCACCGACTTCCACGGCTGGGCCAAGCAGGCCGGCGGCAAGCGGACCGTACAGGGGGAGATCGAGGACGCCCTGCGCACGGTGACGCGGTCGCGGGAGACCTATGAGCTGACCGTCGCCGGGCGGACCGACGCCGGGGTGCACGCGCGCGGCCAGGTGGCGCACGTGGACCTGCCGGAGGCGGTCTGGCGGGAGCACCACCAGAAGCTGCTGAAGCGGCTCGCCGGGCGGCTGCCGAAGGATGTGCGGGTCTGGGCCCTCAGGCCGGCGCCGAGCGGTTTCAACGCCCGTTTCGCCGCCGTCTGGCGGCGGTACGCCTACCGGGTCACCGACAACCCCGGCGGTGTGGACCCGCTGCTGCGCGGTCATGTGCTCTGGCACGACTGGCCGCTCGACGTGGACGCCATGAACGAGGCCGCCCGGGCGCTGCTCGGCGAGCACGACTTCGCCGCCTACTGCAAGAAGCGGGAGGGGGCCACCACGATCCGCACGCTGCAGGAGCTGAGCCTGGTCAGGGGCGATGACGGGATCATCACCGCCACCGTCCGGGCCGACGCGTTCTGCCACAACATGGTGCGGTCGCTGATCGGCGCGCTGCTGTTCGTGGGCGACGGGCACCGGGGCCCGGAGTGGCCCGGGAAGGTGCTGGCCGCGGGGGTGCGGGACTCGGCCGTGCATGTCGTACGGCCGCACGGGCTGACGCTGGAGGAGGTCGGCTACCCCGCCGACGAGCTGCTGGCGGCCCGGAGCAGGGAGGCGCGGAACAAGCGCTCGCTTCCGTCGGCGGGGTGCTGCTGAGCCCCGGGGCTACCGGTTCGCCGCCGCGGAGGCCTGGGCCTGGCCGCGGCGGTGGATCTGGTTCACGGTGAACTGGGCCAGGTCGTTGCCGACGGTGAACACGTCGGTGTTCTTGTCGGTGACGTCCTTGCCGTTGGTGAAGCCACCGGTGGTGAAGTAGGCGTAGCGGCCGTAGGCGTTCGTGGTGGTGCGGCAGACCGCGGCGTCGCAGAAGGCCTTGATGCCCTTGCCGGGCAGGGCCTGCACGAGGTTCTTCTTGCCGACGGCCTGGGCCTTGACCTTCGAGGCCCGGGCCGCGCTGTCGAAGACCGCGACACCGACCGTGGCCGCGATGTCCCCCTTGCCGTCGATGTAGCTCACCCGGATCAGACGGGTGCAGCCGTTCGCGGTGAGGAGCGACGGCAGGGTGCCGCCGGTCACGGAGGCGCAGTTCGAGGTGTCGGCCGTGGCGCCCTTCTTGTACACGGCGCCGTTCATGGTCAGCTGCTTGCCCGGGAAGAGGGTGTCGGCGCTGAGCGGGGCCGTGTCCTTCTTGGCGCTGGAGATGAAGTCCTTGGGGTCCAGCGGTGGCGGGGCGCTGGTGGGTGCGAAGGACGGCGTCCCGGTGGCGGAGCCGGGGATGGAGGCGCTGGCGGGCAGATTGCTGGGGCCTGCCTCCGGGTCGCCGCCGTCCGCGGACACGACGGCCATGGCGACGGCCGTGCCTATCGCGATGGTGGCGAGCGCGCCACCGGCTATGAACAGCGCCTTGCGGCGCTTGTTCCGCGTCTCCGATGCCTCGGCGAGCGCGGCCCAGTCCGGAGTGCCGTCATCGGCCTCGCCGTTCCACGGCTGCTGGGAATTCGGTTTCCAGGGATCCCACTGAGACTGGGGTCCCCCCTGCCCGTAACTCATGGGGCGCATCTTAGACGGGGGGCCGGTGGTGTGGAGTCCGTCTGTCGGCCTGCCTCGTTTTGACCGGTACGGGGGCCGACCGGTAACCTACTTCTTCGTTGTGTATTGGCTTGCTCATTCTCACGGGACGGGCCCTTACACCGGTCCACCGGGCCGATGACCAGCGATCAGCACGCGGTTTGCGTCACCGCGGTGCGGTCGAGGCTGTCGTGATCGTTTCGGTGACCTGTTCAGGACCATTCACTCGAAGCGAAGGCTACGAACCGTGCGTACGTACAGCCCCAAGCCCGGCGATGTGACGCGCCAGTGGCACGTCATCGACGCTCAGGACGTTGTCCTGGGCCGTCTCGCCACCACCGCAGCGACCCTCCTCCGGGGCAAGCACAAGCCCGTCTATGCGCCGCACATGGACATGGGTGACTTCGTCATCATCATCAACGCCGACAAGGTGCACCTGTCCGGCAACAAGCGGACCCAGAAGATGGCGTACCGCCACTCCGGCTACCCGGGTGGTCTGCGCTCCGTCCGTTACGACGAGCTGCTCGACAAGAACCCCGAGAAGGCCATCGAGAAGGCCGTCAAGGGCATGCTCCCCAAGAACACGCTGGGCCGTCAGATGCTCTCGAAGCTGAAGGTCTACAAGGGTGACCAGCACCCGCACGGCGCGCAGCAGCCGCAGCCGTACGAGATCACCCAGGTCGCGCAGTAAGTCCGGCCACCCCCTAAGACTGAAGAGAATCTGAGGAGAATCGTGGCCGAGACCACTGCCGAGCAGCCGATCGAAGAGATCGACATCGAGAGCTACACCACCGAGTCCGAGGTCCCCGTCGAGGGTGAGTACACCTCGGAGTCCCTGGCCTCCCGCTTCGGCGAGCCCCAGCCGGCCGCCGGCCTGGGCCGTCGCAAGAACGCCATCGCCCGCGTCCGGATCGTCCCGGGCACCGGCAAGTGGAAGATCAACGGTCGCACCCTTGAGGACTACTTCCCCAACAAGGTGCACCAGCAGGAAGTCAACGAGCCGTTCAAGGTCCTGGAGCTTGAGGGTCGTTACGACGTCATCGCCCGCATCGCCGGTGGCGGTGTCTCCGGCCAGGCCGGTGCGCTCCGTCTCGGTGTCGCCCGCGCGCTGAACGAGGCCGACGTCGACAACAACCGCGGCCCGCTGAAGAAGGCCGGCTTCCTCAAGCGCGACGACCGTGCGGTCGAGCGCAAGAAGGCCGGTCTGAAGAAGGCCCGCAAGGCTCCGCAGTACAGCAAGCGCTAAGCTTCGCTGCCTGCTCGTACGTGGTACGGGCTTCGGCCCCACGTACTCCGAACGCCCCGGCGGCACGCCACATGTGCCTCCGGGGCGTTCGCTTATCCCAGCCAAGGGCGTATAACGACACAAGACGCTCAAAGGCTTGTGTGATCGGATGCCGGGGCGCCTGCCAACCCGACGCGGCGCCCGTCCGCTTCCGACATCGACGCTTCCTCAGGAGGACAAGTGGGACGACTCTTCGGCACGGACGGCGTGCGCGGTGTCGCCAACGCGGATCTGACGGCCGAGATGGCGCTCGGCCTCTCCGTGGCCGCGGCGCACGTGCTGGCCGAGGCGGGCACCTTCGAGGGCCACAGGCCGAAGGCCGTGGTCGGACGGGACCCGCGCGCGTCCGGGGAGTTCCTGGAGGCCGCCGTGGTGGCGGGCCTGGCGAGCGCCGGCGTGGACGTGCTGACGGTCGGCGTGCTGCCGACGCCCGCCGTCGCCCACCTCACCGGCGCGCTCGGCGCCGACCTCGGTGTGATGCTCTCCGCCAGCCACAACGCCATGCCGGACAACGGCATCAAGTTCTTCGCCCGCGGGGGCCACAAACTCGCCGACGAGCTGGAGGACAAGATCGAGGCGGTGTACGAGTCGCACCGCCACGGCGAGCCCTGGGAGCGGCCCACCGGCGCCGGAGTCGGCCGGGTCCGCTCGTACGACGAGGGCTTCGAGCAGTACGTCGCCCACCTGCTGTCGGTGCTGCCCAACCGGCTCGACGGCCTGAAGATCGTCCTGGACGAAGCGCACGGCGCGGCCTCGGGGGTCTCGCCGGAGGCGTTCGCCCGTGCGGGCGCCCAGGTCGTCACGATCGGTGCCGAGCCGGACGGGCTCAACATCAACGACGGCTGCGGTTCGACCCACCTGGACCAGCTGAAGGCCGCGGTCGTCGAGCACGGCGCCGCCCTCGGTATCGCGCACGACGGTGACGCCGACCGCTGCCTGGCCGTGGACCACACCGGCGAGGAGATCGACGGCGACCAGATCCTCTCCGTGCTCGCGCTGGCGCTGCGCGAGCGCTCCGCGCTGCGGGCCGACACGGTCGTCGCCACGGTGATGTCCAACCTCGGCTTCAAGCTGGCGATGGAGCGCGCGGGCATCCACCTCGTGCAGACCGCCGTCGGCGACCGGTACGTGCTGGAGGAGATGAAGGAGCACGGGTACGCCCTCGGCGGCGAGCAGTCCGGGCACGTCATCATCCTCGACCACGCGACCACCGGTGACGGCACGCTGACCGGTCTGCTGCTGGCGGCGCGGGTCGCCGAGACCGGCCGTACGCTGCGCGACCTCGCCTCCGTCATGGAGCGGCTGCCGCAGGTCCTCGTCAATGTGCCGGACGTCGACAAGTCGCGGGTGAAGACCTCCGCCGACCTCGCCGCCGCCGTCTCGGAGGCCGAGCGGGAACTCGGGGAGACCGGGCGGGTGCTGCTGCGGCCCTCGGGGACCGAGCCGCTGGTGCGGGTGATGGTCGAGGCCGCGGACATCGAGCAGGCCCGGTCGGTCGCCGGGCGGCTCGCCGACGCGGTGAAGTCCGCGCTGGGTTGAGCCCCAAGGCGTAGCAAAAAGTGCACGACTGATCACTGACTGTTTCTCTTGCATCGAGGCCGCTCAGCGCGGCGCCCCCTCGACGGAAGAGAAACACAGCATGAAGATCGTGAGCAGCATTCTGAAGCGAGCGGCCGGTCCGGTCGTGGCGGCGGGGCTTCTCGTCGCCTCGTCCGCCACCCCGGCCGCCGCCCAGACGCCGGGCTCCACGGCGTTCCGCGTCTTCGGCGGTCTGGTCGGGCTCCAGGCGCGGGCCGGGGTGCAGAACCATGTCTCGGCCGCCGTCTCCGACACCAACCACCTGCTCCTCACGGACACCACGGGCATCGCGATCGGCCCGGGCTGCACCCGGCTGTCCTCCACCACCGCCGACTGCGGGAACATCCTCACCGTCACCAGGCTCGCCATAGCGCTGGGCGACCAGAACGACACCGCCGAGGCCGGCGTTCCGGTCAATGTCACCGTCGACGCCGGCACGGGCGTCGACAGCGTGAGCACCAATGGCGGCAACGACGTGATCGGCGTGCAGGACAACGCCCCCGGCGACACGGTGAGCTGCGACGGCGGCACCGACACGGTGTTCGCCGACCCCGGCGACAGTGTCGACGCGACCTGCGAAAGGCGGTTCTGACAGCTGTCGTACGCTCACGCCGCCGGCCCACGGTCACGCCGGGGCCGGCAGCGCGGCGGCTACAGCTTGCGCAGCCTCAGTCGCTGCACCTTGTGGTCCGGTCCCTTGCGCAGGATCAGGGTGGCGCGGCCGCGGGTGGGGGCGATGTTCTCCACCAGGTTCGGCTTGTTGATGGTCCGCCAGAGAGTGCGGGCGTAGTCGAGGGCTTCTTCCTCGGAGACCTGGGTGTACTTGCGGAAGTACGAGTTCGGGTTCTGGAAGGCCGTCTGACGCAGCTTCTTGAAGCGGTTGAGGTACCAGCGCTCGATGTCGTCGGCGCCGGCGTCGACGTACACGCTGAAGTCGAAGTAGTCGGCGAGGCCGACCCGGGTGCGGCCGTCCTTGCCGGGCAGGGCGGGCTGGAGGACGTTCAGGCCCTCCACGATCAGGATGTCCGGGCGGCGGACGGTGAGCTTCTCGTCCGGGACGATGTCGTAGATCAGGTGGGAGTAGACAGGTGCCGTCACCTCCCCCTTGCCGGCCTTGATGTCGGCGACGAAGCGGGTCAGCGCCCGGCGGTCGTAGGACTCGGGGAATCCCTTCCGTGACATCAGGCCGCGCGCCTCCAGCTCCCGGGTGGGCAGGAGGAATCCGTCCGTGGTGACCAGCTCCACGCGCGGGTGCTCGGGCCAGCGGGAGAGCAGGGCCTGGAGGAGACGGGCGACCGTGGACTTGCCCACGGCCACGGAGCCGGCGACTCCTATGACGAACGGGGTGCCGGACTGGGAGCCCTGCTCACCGAGGAAGGTGTTCAGCGCGCCTCTGAGGCCGTCCGTGGCGCCGACGTAGAGGTTGAGGAGCCGGGAGAGCGGGAGGTAGATGTCCCGCACCTCGTCCAGGTCGATGACGTCGCCGAGGCCGCGGAGCTTTTCCACCTCCTCGGCGGTGAGCGGCAGCGGCGTCTTGTCGCGCAGCGCGCTCCACTCGGCGCGGGTGAGGTCGACGTAGGGAGTCGCCTCCGGCCTGTGCCGGTGGGCGCTCCGGGGCATCGAGGAGACCGGTGAGATCACAGTTCATTGTTAACGGAGTTTGAACGGCTCGGTGGGTGGGGTCCGTCACGCATGAGTTCCGGCCGCCGAGGGCCTTCGTACGGCGGTGGGAATTTCCGATTTCGGGCAGGCAGAGGCAGTTTTCGATCGTCTTCGGCCCGTAGGCTGCGGCGCATGTGCGGAATCGTGGGTTACGTAGGGTCGCAGTCGGCGCTCGACGTCGTGATGGCCGGGCTGAAGCGGCTGGAGTACCGGGGGTACGACTCGGCGGGTGTCGCCGTGCCGGCGGACGGCGGGCTGGCCGCCGCGAAGAAGGCCGGAAAGCTGGTCAACCTGGAGAAGGAGCTGGTCGAACGGCCGCTGCCGACGGGCACGACCGGCATCGGGCACACCCGCTGGGCCACGCACGGCGGCCCCACGGACACCAACGCGCATCCGCACCTGGACAACGCGGGCCGGGTCGCGGTGGTCCACAACGGCATCATCGAGAACTTCGCGCTGCTCCGCGCGGAACTGGCCGAGCGCGGCCATGAGCTGGCCTCCGAGACGGACACCGAGGTCGTCGCCCATCTGCTGGCCGAGGAGTTCTCCTCCTGTGCGGACCTCGCCGAGGCGATGCGGCTGGTGTGCCGGCGGCTGGAGGGCGCGTTCACGCTGGTCGCGGTGCACGCCGACGAGCCGGACGTGGTGGTCGGCGCCCGCCGGAACTCCCCGCTGGTGGTGGGTGTCGGCGAGGGCGAGGCGTTCCTGGCCTCCGACGTCGCCGCGTTCATCGCCCACACCCGGTCCGCGATCGAGCTGGGCCAGGACCAGGTGGTGGAGCTGCGCCGCGACGGCGTCACGGTGACGGGCTTCGACGGCCGCCCGGCCGAGGTCCGTTCCTACCACGTGGACTGGGACGCCTCGGCGGCCGAGAAGGGCGGCTACGACTACTTCATGCTCAAGGAGATCGCCGAGCAGCCCAGGGCGGTCGCCGACACCCTGCTCGGGCGCATCGACGCGTCCGGCTCGCTGACCCTGGACGAGGTCCGGATCAGCGCCTCGGAGCTGCGCGAGATCGACAAGGTCGTCATCGTCGCCTGCGGTACGGCCTTCCACGCGGGCCTGATCGCCAAGTACGCCATCGAGCACTGGACGCGGATCCCGTGCGAGGTGGAGCTGGCGAGCGAGTTCCGGTACCGGGACCCGATCCTGGACGCGCAGACCCTGGTGATCGCCATCTCCCAGTCCGGCGAGACCATGGACACCCTGATGGCGCTCCGGCACGCCCGCGAGCAGGGCTCCAAGGTGCTGGCGATCTGCAACACCAACGGCTCCACGATCCCCCGCGAGTCGGACGCGGTGCTGTACACGCACGCGGGCCCCGAGGTCGCCGTCGCCTCGACCAAGGCGTTCCTCACCCAGCTGGTCGCCTGCTATCTGGTCGCGCTGTACCTGGGCCAGGTGCGGGGCACCAAGTGGGGCGACGAGATCCAGGCGGTCATCAAGGACCTGTCCCGGATCTCGGTGGAGGTCGAGCGGGTCCTGGAGACCATGGAGCCGGTCCGGGAGCTGGCCCGCACCCTGGCGTCGAAGGACACGGTCCTGTTCCTCGGCCGGCACGTGGGCTACCCCGTGGCCCTCGAAGGCGCGCTCAAGCTGAAGGAACTGGCGTACATGCACGCCGAGGGCTTCGCCGCGGGCGAGCTGAAGCACGGCCCGATCGCGCTGATCGAGGAGGACCTGCCGGTGGTGGTGGTCGTCCCGTCGCCGCGCGGCCGGTCCGTCCTGCACGACAAGATCGTCTCCAACATCCAGGAGATCCGCGCGCGGGGTGCGCGCACGATCGTGATCGCGGAGGAGGGCGACGAGGCGGTCGTCCCGTACGCCGACCACCTCATCCGGATCCCGGCCACCCCCACCCTGCTCCAGCCCCTGGTGGCCACCGTCCCGCTCCAGGTCTTCGCCTGCGAGCTGGCCACCGCCCGCGGCAACGAGGTGGACCAGCCGCGGAACCTGGCGAAGTCGGTCACGGTGGAGTAACCCGCGGCTCAGTGCACGGAGAAGCCTCCGTCGACGAAGACCGACTGGCCGGTGACGTAGGCGGAGGCGCGGCCGGCGAGGAAGACGGCCGCGCCCTCGAAGTCCTCGGCGAGACCGTTGCGGCCGGTCATGGTGCGCGCGGCCAGGGCGGCCACCTTCTCGGGGTCGGACGACAGCCGCTGGTTGAGCGGGGTCATCACGAAGCCCGGCACCAGGGTGTTGACGGTGACGCCGTACGGCGACCAGGCCTCGGCCTGCGAGCGGGCCAGCGACTCCAGCGCGCCCTTCGAGACGCCGTACGCGCCGCTCTGCACGAACGCCCGGTGCGCCTGCTGGGACGTGACGTGGATGATCCGGCCGAAGCCCCGCTCGGCCATGCCGGGCCCGAACCTCCGGCCCAGCAGGAAGGGGGCCTCCAGGTTCACCGCCATGGTGGTGTCCCACACGTCGTCGCCCAGCTCGTCCATCGGGGGCCGCAGATTGATCCCGGCGGAGTTGACGAGGATGTCGGGCTCCCCGAACACCGCGGCGGCCTCCTCGGCCGCGGCGCGCACGCCCTCGCGTGTCGCCAGATCGCCGCTGACCCAGGCCGCACGGCAGCCGTCGGCCGTCAACTCGTCGACCGCCGCGGCCAGTTCCGCCGGGCGGCGGGCCACGATCACCACCCGCGCGCCGGCCCGTGCCAGCGCTCCGGCGATGGCCCGGCCGATACCGGAACTCCCGCCGGTCACCAGGGCGACACGGCCGTCCAGGGAGAAGAGATCGCTGAGATAGGCGCGCGAAGAGGTCATGCGGGAAGGGTAGGTGACGTGGTGTCGCCGGATCCCTGTTCACCGGCGTCGTAGGGTGCTCGGCATGAGCATCATCGGGGTGGGCATCGACGTCGCCGAGATCGACCGGTTCCAGGAGGCCCTGGAACGGACGCCGGGGCTGGCCGACCGGCTGTTCGTGGAGCGGGAACTGCTGCTGCCCAGCGGGGACCGGCGGGGCATCGCCTCCCTGGCGGTCCGGTTCGCCGCCAAGGAGGCGCTGGCGAAGGCGCTCGGGGCGCCGCCGGGGCTGCACTGGACCGACGCCGAGGTGTACGTCGAGGACAGCGGGCAGCCACGGCTGCGGGTGAAGGGGACCGTGGCCGCGCGGGCCGCCGAGCTGGGCGTGCGGTCCTGGCATGTGTCGCTCAGTCATGACGCGGGCGTGGCCTCGGCCGTGGTGATCGCCGAGGGCTGAGCCGGCCCGGGGTCCCGGGTGTGGACGGCGGGGGATCCGGGGCAGACTCGGAGCCATGCGTACTGCGTACAGCGTGGAGACGGTAAGGGCGGCCGAGCGGGCGCTGATGGCACGGCTGCCGGAGGGCGCGCTGATGCAGCGGGCCGCCGCCGGGCTGGCCGCCGCCTGCGCCGAACTGCTCGGTCGGGTGTACGGCAGCCGGGTGGTCCTGCTGGTCGGCAGCGGGGACAACGGCGGGGACGCCCTGTACGCGGGGGCCCGGCTGGCCCGGCGCGGCGCGGGGGTGACGGCCGTCCTGCTGACGCCCGGACGGGCCCATGGCGGGGGACTCGCCGCCCTGCGCCGGGCGGGCGGCACGGTCGTCGCCGCCGACCGGGCCGAGGAACCGATTCTGCGCGCCGACCTGGTCCTGGACGGGATCGTCGGGATCGGCGGCAAGGGCGGGCTGCGGCCGGACGCCGAGCGGCTGACCGACGTGGTGGCGCGGTCCCGGGCCGCCGTCGTCGCCGTCGACCTGCCCAGTGGCGTCGACGCGGACACCGGGGAGGCGCGCGGGGCCGCGCTCCGGGCCGACCTGACCGTCACCTTCGGCACCTACAAGCCCGGGCTGCTGGTGGATCCGGCGCGGGAGTACGCCGGGGTGGTACGGCTCGTCGACATCGGGCTGGAGCCGCCGCCCGCCGACGCCGAGCTGGTGGCCCTGCAACACGCCGACGTGGCGCGGCTGTTGCCGGTGCCGGTGGCGGAGAGCGACAAGTACCGGCGCGGGGTCGTCGGGATCGCCGCGGGCTCGGCCCGGTATCCGGGGGCCGCCGTGCTCGCCGTGTCCGGGGCGCTGCGGGGCGGGGCCGGGGCCGTACGGTACGTCGGGCCGGCCCAGGAGGCGGTCATCGCGCGCTTCCCGGAGACCCTCGTCTCCGACGCCGGGCCCGCCAAGGCCGGGCGGGTGCAGGCCTGGGTGGTCGGGCCGGGCGCCGGGGACGACGCGGCGACCGTGGCCGAGGTACTGGAGGCGGACGTACCGGTGCTGCTGGACGCGGACGGGCTGCGGCTGGCCGAACGGGACGCGGTACGGCGGCGTACGGCGCCGACGCTGATGACACCGCACGCGGGGGAGGCCGCCGCGCTGCTGGGGGTGCGGCGCGAGGAGGTCGAGGAGGCCCGGCTGGCGGCGGTGCGGGAACTGGCGGCGGTGTACCGGGCGACGGTGCTGCTGAAGGGTTCGACGACGCTGGTCGCCGACTTCGCGGGCGGCCCGGTGCGGGTGAACGCCACGGGGACGCCCTGGCTGGCCACGGCGGGCAGCGGGGACGTGCTGTCCGGCCTGGCGGGATCCCTGCTGGCGGCGGGCCTGGGGGCGGTGGACGCGGGAAGCGCCGCCGCGTACCTCCACGGCCTGGCGGGCCGCTTCGCCGCCTCCGGCGCCCCGACAGGAGCCCATGACGTGGCGTCATGCATTCCGGAGGCGTGGAGGGACGTGGTGGGCTGAGGGCACCGTCCGCCGCGGCTGGGCGGTGGGTCGGGTCGCTTGCCCGGCCGGGGGCTCGACGGCGGGACCGACCCGGCCTCCGCCCCGCGCGGGCCCGCTCTGAGAGACTGGGGGCGCGATGACTGAGACAGCAGCTGTGCCGACCGCCGCCCTGCGCGCCCGCGCCCAGATCGACCTGGGCGCCCTGCGCGCCAATGTGCGAGCCCTGCGCGCCCGGGCGAAGGGCGCCGCCGTGATGGCCGTCGTCAAGTCCGACGGATACGGCCACGGGGCGGTGCCGTGCGCCCGCGCCGCCCTCGCGGCGGGCGCGAACTGGCTCGGCACGGCCACCGCCGAGGAGGCCCTCGCGCTGCGCGCGGCCGGACTGCCCGGACCGATCCTGTGCTGGCTGTGGGTGCCGGGCGGCCCCTGGCGGCAGGCGATCGAGGCCGGCATCGACGTGTCGCTGAGCGGCTTGTGGGCGCTGCGTGAGGCCACCGCCGCCGCCCGCGCGGCCGGCCGGGTCGCGCGCGTGCAGCTCAAGGCCGACACCGGTCTCGGCCGCAACGGCTGCCAGCCCGGCGCGGACTGGGCCGAGCTGGTCGACGCGGCCCTGCGCGCGGAGGCCGAGGGGCTCGTCCGGATCACCGGGCTCTGGTCGCACTTCGCGTGCGCCGACGAGCCGGGACACCCGTCCATCGCCGCCCAGCTCGACCAGTTCCGGGAGATGCTGGCGTACGCCGAGGAGCGGGGCGTACGGCCCGAGGTGCGGCACATCGCCAACTCGCCGGCCACCCTCACTTTGCCCGAGTCCCACTTCGACCTGGTCCGCACGGGCATCGCCATGTACGGCATCTCGCCCAGCCCCGAGGTCGGCACCCCGGCGGACTTCGGGCTGCGCCCGGTGATGACGCTCAGCGCCGCGCTGGCCCTCGTCAAGCACGTCCCCGGCGGACACGGCATCAGCTACGGCCATCACTACGTCACCCCCGGCGAGACCACCCTCGGCCTGGTCCCGGCCGGCTACGCGGACGGCATCCCGCGGCACGCCTCGGGCACCGGCCCGGTGCTGGTCGGCGGCAAGTGGCGGACGGTCGCCGGGCGGGTCGCCATGGACCAGTTCGTCGTCGACCTGGGCGGGGACGAACCCGCGGTGGGCAGCGAAGCCGTCCTGTTCGGGCCCGGCGACCGCGGCGAGCCCACCGCCGAGGACTGGGCGCAGGCCTGCGGCACGATCGCGTACGAGATCGTCACACGCATCGGAACGCGCGTTCCGCGCGTCTATGTCAACGACGCCGATGTGAACGACGTCCTTGTGAACGGGCGAGAAGCCGGGTAGTCCCTTCGGGAGCGGCAACCGGATCACCCGTCGGCGAAGAGGAGCAGTACGTGAGCGAGAGCAGCGCGGAGGCCGTGGCGGACGTCGCCGCGGCGGCCGTCGCCTCCGCCGCGGGGGCGACGGCCGGGAGCTGGCGCAAGGCGACCGGCATCGCCGGTGCCGCGATAGGCGTGCTCGCCGCGGGCGCGGCGGCCGGCGTCGCCATCGAGCGGATGACGGTGGGGCGCGGGATGCGCCGCAAGGCCCGGCTGGCACTGGACTCGGCGGGGCCCTACGGCACCCTGCGCGGCACCCCCGGCAAGGCGTACGCCGACGACGGCACCGAGCTGTACTACGAGGTCGACGAGGCCGAGCCGGACCCGGGGCCGAACGTCTCGCCCCGCAGGCGCCGGCTCTTCGGCCGCAAGGCGCCCGCCCCGGTCAGCGTCGTCTTCTGCCACGGCTACTGCCTCAGCCAGGACTCCTGGCACTTCCAGCGGGCGGCCCTGCGCGGGGTCGTGCGGACCGTGCACTGGGACCAGCGCAGCCACGGGCGGTCCGGTCGGGGCGTGGCCCAGACCCGGGACCGGGTGCCGGTCACCATCGACCAGCTGGGCCGCGACCTGAAGGCCGTGCTCGACGCCGCCGTACCGGACGGGCCCGTGGTGCTGGTCGGTCACTCGATGGGCGGGATGACCGTCATGGCCCTCGCCGCCCAGTACCCGGAACTGATCCGCGACCGGGTCGTCGCCACCGCCCTCGTCGGTACGTCGTCCGGGAGGCTGGGCGAGGTCAACTTCGGGCTCCCGCTGGCCGGGGTCAACGCCGTGCGCCGGATCCTCCCCGGGGTGCTGAAGGCGCTCGGGCAGCAGGCGGAGCTGGTGGAGAAGGGGCGCCGGGCCACCGCCGAGCTGTTCGCCGGGATCATCAAGCGGTACTCGTTCGCGGGGCGGGACGTCGACCCGGCGGTGGAGCGCTTCGCCGAACGGATGATCGAGTCCACCCCGATCGACGTGGTCGCCGAGTTCTACCCGGCCTTCAGCGACCACGACAAGACCGAGGCGCTGGCCTGCTTCCGGGACATGCCGGTGCTCGTGCTGGCCGGCGTCCAGGACCTGGTCACGCCCAGCGAGCACAGCGAGGTCATCGGCGACCTGCTGCCCGACGCCGAGCTGGTGCTGGTGCCGGACGCCGGGCACCTGGTGATGCTGGAGCACCCGGAAGTGGTCACCGACCGCCTCGCCGACCTGCTCACCCGGGCGGGTGCGGTGCCCGCAGGGGCTACCGTAAGTGGCTATGGAACGACCAGCAGCACCAGCAGCACCGCACGAGGCCGCTGAGATCCGGCTGACGATCACCTCGCCCGAGCAGATGCGGGAGCTGGGCCGCCGGCTGGCCAAGCTGCTGCGCGCGGGCGACCTGGTGATGCTCAGCGGGGAGCTCGGCGCGGGCAAGACCACGCTGACCCGCGGGCTGGGCGAGGGCCTCGGCGTGCGCGGCGCGGTCACCTCGCCGACCTTCGTGATCGCCCGGGTGCACCCGTCCCTCGGCGGCGGGCCGCCCCTGGTGCACGTCGACGCCTACCGGCTCGGGGGCGGCCTCGACGAGATGGAGGACCTGGACCTCGACGTCTCGCTGCCCGAGTCGGTGATCGTCGTGGAGTGGGGCGAGGGCAAGGTCGAGGAGCTGACCGAGGACCGGCTCCAGGTCGTCATCCACCGCGCCGTGGGAGACACCACCGACGAGGTACGGCACGTGACGGTGACCGGGCTGGGGGAGCGGTGGGCCGAGGCCGGCCTGGAGACGCTGACCGGCTGAGGACCCCGACAGGATTCCGACAGGCCGTCGGCAACATATTGCGCAGGACGTCCCGGGCGTGGTGACATGGTAGCCAGCCCGTAGTTAGGTCTGCCTAACTACGCCCGCCCCCGTACGTCAGGAGGCGTCCATGACCGCAACGCGGCCTCCGGAGCACCCCCGCCCCACCGGGGTGTCCATGCACGACCTGCTGGCCTCCTGCGCGGCGGCGGACGTCATCTCCAGGCCCCCACGCCCCGAACGCCCCGAAGGCGCGACTGCCACGGCGTGGGCGCGACCGGCCCCGACGGCACCGCACACGGCCGACGGCGCGGCACGGCACCCCCGGATCGCCTAGGCCCTCTCGTTCGGATCAGCCCGGCGTCGAGGGGCCTAGCGGATCACCATCACCGGCACCCCGATCGTCGCGAACTTCCACAGCGCGTCCCCGTCCGCCCGGTTCTCCCGGATGCCGCCCGTCTTCACGCTCGGGTCGGCCATCGTGCCCGAGCTGCCGTCCACCGCCGCGCTGAACCCGATCGCCGTGCCGTCCACGCTGGTGAACCGCACCACGTGTTCGACGGGGATGCCGTCGGTGCCGGTGGCCGTGTTGGAGCGGGACGTGACCCAGTAGAGGCCCGGCAGCGGGTCGACGCTGCCCGGGCGCACCGGGAAGGTGCGCTGCACCCGGTTCCCGGGGGAGACCAGCCAGACCCGGTCGTCGTCCACCGAGTACACGACCCGTTCACCCGTTCCGGAGCCGCTCGGCAGGGCGGTCGGGTTGTGCAGGTCCCGGGGCGCCTTCGTCGCGGCCGCAGGGGCGGACGCGTTCGCCGCCCGGCCGCCGCGCAGGCTCGCCGGGACGGTCGCCTGGGCCTGGTAGGCGAGGAATGCGACGGTTCCCAGGGCCGCCGCGGCGAGGCCGGCCACGATCCCCGAGCTGGACCCTGCCAATGTCCGCTCACCTCCGCCTCGCGTATTTCGTGCCCTATGTCGTAGTTCGTACAGACCGTAGCAGTCGGTCACGGTCCGCCCCGGACGGCCATGCGCGAGCCGCGGGCGCCGTAGGCTGTTCGCGTGCTCTTGCTCGCTCTGGATACCGCCACCCCCGCCGTCACCGTCGCGCTGCACGACGGCACGGACGTCATCGCCTCGTCGAGCCAGGTGGACGCGCGCCGGCACGGAGAGCTGCTGCTGCCGGCCGTCGACCGGGTCCTCGCCGAGGCCGGGCTGAAGCTGGAGGCCGTCACCGGGATCGTCGTCGGCACCGGGCCCGGCCCCTACACCGGCCTGCGCGTCGGCCTGATGACCGCCGACACCTTCGGCCTCGCGCTCGGCGTCCCCGTGCACGGCGTGTGCACGCTGGACGGCCTCGCCTACGCCGCCGACATCGAGAAGGGCCCCTTCGTCGTGGCGACCGACGCCCGGCGCAAGGAGGTCTACTGGGCCACGTACGCCGACTCCCGGACCCGGCTGACCGACCCGGCCGTCGACCGCCCGGCCGACATCGCCGAGCGGGTCGCGGGCCTCCCGGCGGTCGGCGCGGGCGCGCTGCTCTACCCGGACACGTTCCCGAGCGCCCACGAACCCGAGCACGTGTCCGCCGCCGCCCTGGCCGCGCTCGCCGCCCGGAAGCTCGCCGCGGGCGAGGAACTGCCCGCGCCCCGGCCGCTCTACCTGCGCCGACCGGACGCCCAGGTCCCCAAGAACTACAAGGTGGTCACCCCCAAGTGACACAGCCGGCACCCCCACGACTGCGCGAGATGCGCTGGTGGGACATCGACCCCGTTCTGGAGCTGGAGAAGGTCCTGTTCCCCGAGGACGCCTGGTCCCGGGGCATGTTCTGGTCCGAACTGGCCCACGCCCGGGGCTCCGGGGCCACCCGGCGCTACGTCGTCGCCGAGTCCGCCGACGGCCGGATCGTCGGGTACGGCGGCCTGGCCGCCTCCGGTGACCTGGGCGACATCCAGACCATCGCCGTGGCCGGCGCCCTCCAGGGCACCGGGCTCGGCGCGCGCCTGCTCACCGAGCTGCTGCGCGCGGCGACCGCGTTCGAGTGCCACGAGGTGATGCTCGAATGCCGGGTCGACAACATCCGCGCCCAGAAGCTCTACGAGCGCTTCGGCTTCGCCCCCATCGGCTTCCGGCGCGGCTACTACCAGCCGGGCAACGTGGACGCCCTGGTGATGCGCCTGACCACAGCACCCGACAGCGGCTCCGCCGCGGACTCCGCTTCAGCACAAGGAACCGAGATCAATGGCTGACGAACCCCTCGTCCTCGGCATCGAGACCTCCTGCGACGAGACCGGCGTCGGCATCGTCCGCGGCACCACCCTGCTGGCGGACGCCGTCGCCTCCAGCGTCGACGAGCACGCCCGCTTCGGCGGTGTCGTACCGGAGGTGGCGTCCCGGGCGCACCTGGAGGCGATGGTCCCGACCATCGACCGCGCGCTGAAGGAGGCGGGCGTCTCGGCGAAGGACCTGGACGGCATCGCGGTCACCGCGGGCCCCGGCCTCGCGGGCGCCCTGCTGGTCGGCGTCTCGGCGGCCAAGGCGTACGCCTACGCCCTCGGCAAGCCCCTCTACGGCGTCAACCACCTCGCCTCCCACATCTGCGTGGACCAGCTGGAGCACGGCCCGCTGCCCGAGCCGACGATGGCCCTGCTGGTGTCCGGCGGCCACTCCTCCCTGCTGCTGTCCGAGGACATCACCTCCGACGTCCGCCCCATGGGCGCGACCATCGACGACGCGGCCGGCGAGGCCTTCGACAAGATCGCCCGCGTGCTGAACCTGGGCTTCCCCGGCGGCCCGGTCATCGACCGGTACGCCCGCGAGGGCGACCCGGAGGCGATCGCCTTCCCGCGCGGCCTCACCGGCCCGCGCGACCCGGCGTACGACTTCTCCTTCTCCGGCCTGAAGACCGCCGTGGCCCGCTGGATCGAGGCCAGGCGCGCCGCCGGCGAGGAGGTCCCGGTCCGCGATGTGGCCGCCTCCTTCCAGGAGGCCGTGGTGGACGTCCTCACCCGCAAGGCGGTCCGCGCCTGCAAGGACGAGGGCGTGGACCACCTGATGATCGGCGGCGGGGTGGCGGCCAACTCCCGGCTGCGCGCCCTCGCCCAGGAGCGCTGCGAGGCGGCCGGCATCCGGCTGCGCGTCCCGCGCCCCAAGCTGTGCACGGACAACGGCGCGATGGTGGCCGCGCTCGGCGCCGAGATGGTCGCCCGTAACCGGGCCGCCTCCAGCTGGGACCTGTCGGCCGACTCCTCCCTTCCGGTGACCGACCCGCACGTCCCGGGCCACGACCATGTGCACGAGGTCAGCAAGGAGAACCTCTACTCGTGACCGTCGCCCTGATGTGGGAGGCGCGGGCAGCCGAGGGCCGGGGCGCGGAGCTGCTCGCCTGGGTCCGCGAACAGCCGCTCGCCCCCGGCCCGTTGCGCCGCGAGACCTTCCGCGCCCCGCAGGACCGGGTGCTGGTCATCACCTGGTGGGACGCGCCGTACGACGCCGGCCTGCCCGAACTGCCCGAGCCGGACCCGGCTCTGGTGACCCGCACGGTGCACCGGTGGCGCTTCGAGCCGGTCGCGGACGACTGAGGTTGCGCGGACACCCCCTGTCTGCGCTATGATCATCACACAGCGAACGGCCGGAAAATCGGCTCGACGCAGTGCGTTGGTGGTCCAAGGAAAGACGTCCCGCTTCCTGCGGGGAGATGCAGGTGCAAGGCCTGCCCGGCGCTCCACTCGATACCCCGCCCCCGGGACTCCGGAGGCGGGGTATCGGCGTTCCTACGGCAACACCTCGCAGTGCAGCCGCCGTTCGGCCCCCACCACCCGCGTCGGCCCCGTCAGCCGCAGCCGCGCCCGGTGCCGTACCTCCGCGCTCGACGGGCCGAGGCGCAGTTCGAGGGCGCCGGGTTCCACCACCCGGGCTCCCGTGCGGTCGGTGAAGGACGACAGGTCCGCGTGGAAGCGGAAGGTGAGGCGGCGGGCGGTGCCCGGGGGCAGCTCCAGCCGCTGGTAGCCGATCAGGCGGACGTCCGGGCGGGTCACCGAGGCCACCGGGTCGTGGAGGTAGAGCTGGACGACCTCGGTGCCCGCCCGGTCGCCGGTGTTGCGGACCGTGAGGGAGATGTCGTACGAGCCGTCCGTGGCGATCTCGGCCGCGGAGCCCGTGAAGTCCTCCCAGACGAACTCCGTGTACGAGCGGCCGTGGCCGAACGGGTACAGCGGCGTCGGGTCCAGGCTGCTGACCTCGCCGGCCAGGCCCAGCGGTGGCTGGAGATAGGTCCAGGGCTGGCCGCCGGGCAGCCGCGGCACGCTCACCGGGAGCCGCCCGGACGGGTCGACCCGGCCGGACAGCACCCCCGCCACCGCGGGGCCGCCCTCCTCGCCCGGGAAGAAGCCCTGCACCACCGCGCCGAGCCGGCCGTGCCAGCGGCCCAGCGCGTAGGGGCGGCCGGTGAGCAGCACCAGGACCACCGGGACGCCCGTCGCCACCAGCGCGTCCAGCAGGTCGGCCTGCACGCCCGGCAGCCGGAGGTCGGTCGCGTCGCAGCCCTCGCCCGAGGTGCCGCGGCCGAACAGGCCCGCGCGGTCGCCCAGCACCGCCACGCACACGTCCGCCTCCGCCGCCCGGGCCACCGCCTCCGCGAAGCCGCCGGTGTCCGGACCCGAGACCCCGCATCCCTCCGCGAACGTCACCTTGGCGTCCGGGAGTTCGGCGCGCAGGGCGTCCAGCACGGTGGGGATCTCGATGCCGAGCGGGATCTCGGGGTGGTGGGTGAGGACGTGGGAGGGGAAGGAGTAGCAGCCGAGCATGGCGAGCGGGTCCGCCGCGCGGGGGCCGACGACCGCGATCCGGGTGTCGGGGGCCAGCGGGAGCACACCGTCCGGGTTGTCCAGCAGGACCACCGACTCCTCCGCCAGCCGGCGGGCCAGCGCCCGGTTCCCCGCCGAGTCCAGGTCGAGCGGGCCCGCCGGCTCCGGACGCCAGTCCTCGTCCAGCAGGCCCAGCTCGCACTTCTGGAGCAGGACCCGGCGGGCCGCGCGGTCCACCAGCTCCTGCGGGACGCGGCCCTCCCGTACGGCCGCCACCAGGGGCTCCCCGTAGCACTTCAGGGTCGGCAGCTCGACGTCGATGCCGGCGTCCAGGGCCAGCCGCGCCGCCTCCGCCTCGTCCGCGGCCACCCGGTGCAGGCTCTGCAGGAAGCCGATGCCGAAGTAGTCGGCGACCACCGTGCCGGTGAACCCCCACTCCTCGCGCAGCAGTCCCGTCAGCAGCCGCGGGTCGGCGGAGGCGGGCACGCCGTCGGTCTCCGTGTAGGCCGCCATCACCGAGCGGGCGCCCCCCTCGCGCAGCGCCATCTCGAACGGCGGCAGGGTGACGTCCGCGAACTCCCGCACGCCCGCCCGCACCGGCGCCAGGTTCCGGGCGCCCGCCGAGGACGCGTACCCCGCGAAGTGCTTGAGCGTGGCGACGACCCCGGCCGACTCCAGCCCGCGGACATAGGCCGTGCCGACCGTGCCGACCAGGTACGGGTCCTCGCCGATCGTCTCCTCGACCCGCCCCCAGCGCGGGTCGCGGACCACGTCCAGGACGGGGGCCAGGCCCTGGTGGACCCCGGCCGCGCGCAGGTCCCGGCCGATGCGGCGGCCCACCTCCTCGACCAGGTCAGGGTCGAAGGAGGCGCCCCAGGCGAGCGGGACCGGGTAGGCGGTGGCCCGCCAGGCGGTGAACCCGGCCAGGCACTCCTCGTGGGCGACGGCCGGGATGCCGAAGCGGTTCGCGGCGGCGATCTTGCGCTGCGCCCGCGCCAGCGCCCGCGCGCCCACGTCCGGGTCCACGGGGGCGGTGCCGAAGGAGCGGGTCAGCTGGCCGAGGCCGTGGGTGATCAGCTCCTCCCATTCGTCGGCGGAGAGGCCGGCGGTCATCTCGCGCTGCAGCGGGGCGACTCCGTCGCCGTCCGTGGCGGCGCCCACCCACACGCCGTACAGCTGGGCCGTCTTCTCCTCCAGCGTCATCCGGGACAGCAGGTCGGCCACGCGGGCGTCGGCGGGCAGGGCGGGGTCGCGCCAAGGAGCGGTGGTCATGGAACTCCCGTCTCGACTCTGCTACGCATCTTCGGCTACGAAGACTTCGAATGTTTCGGCTAACTCATCGAATGTTCCGGGAACCTATGGCGCGACAAGTCCTTCGTCAAGAGGGCCTGCGGGGATACGATCCCGGGCATGAAGCCTTCGAAGCCCCCAGAAACGCAGACGGCGACCCTCGCCGAGATCGCCCGTGAGGCCGGGGTGTCCGCTCCGACTGTTTCGAAGGTCCTCAACGGCCGTGCCGACGTCGCCCCCGCGACCCGCACCCGCGTCGAGGAGCTGCTGCGCGCCTACGGCTACCGGCGCCGCCGCGCCGAGGCCTCCCGCTCGCCCCTGATCGACCTGGTCTTCCACGAGCTGGAGAGCGCCTGGGCGCTGGAGGTCATCCGGGGCGTGGAGAACGTGGCCCGGGACGCCGGCCTGAGCGTGGTCCTGTCCGAGTCGGCCGGCCGGCTCACCCCCGGCCGGACCTGGGCCGACCAGGTCGCCGCCCGCCGCCCGCACGGCGTGGTGCTGGTGCTGTCCGGGCTCGACGAGTCCCAGCGGGCGCTGCTGACCAGCCGCTCCATCCCGTTCGTGGTGATGGACCCGGCCGGCGACCCGGGCCCGGACGTGCCGTCCATCGGCGCCACCAACTGGCAGGGCGGCCTGGCCGCCACCCGCCACCTGGTGGAACTCGGTCACACCCGGATCGGCGCGATCAGCGGCCCGTCCCGGATGATGTGCAGCCGGGCCCGGGTGGACGGCTACCGGGCGGCCCTGGAGACGGCCGGCCTGCCCGTCGATCCCTCGCTCGTGGTGGCCGGCGACTTCCACCACGACGCCGGCTACCGCCTGGGCCTGGAGCTGCTGCGCCGCCCGGACCGGCCCACCGCCGTCTTCGCGGGCAACGACCTGCAGGCGCTCGGCCTGTACGAGGCCGCCCGCGAACTGGGCCTGCGCGTTCCGGAGGACCTCAGCGTGGTCGGCTTCGACGATCTGCCGGTGGCCCGCTGGGTGGGCCCGCCGCTGACGACCGTACGGCAGCCGCTGACCGAGATGGCCGAGGCCGCGGCCCGGCTGGTGCTGGAGCTGGGGCGCGCGCGGGAGGAGCGGGCGGCGACCCGGGTGGAGCTGGCGACCAGCCTGGTGGTGCGGTCGAGCACGGCGGCGCCGGCGGTGGCCGGAAGGTGACGTGTCGACGGGTGGGGTGCCCGCCCCCACACTCCTCCGAAGTCAATCGGCTGCACCGCCGAAACTTTCGGAGGCCCGCGGCATCGCCGCACCCAGTCGGGGGCTGCCGTGTCCCGCGTCAACGCCTCGTACAACGGCTCGGTGCCGGACGGCGGTTCGGTGACGTTCGGTTTCAACGCCTCCTGGAGCGGCAGCAATCCGGCACCCACCGTGACGCTGGGATGAGAATCTCCCGAGAAAGCCGCCGCGCACGGTCTCTGCTAACACTCCCTTCATAATTCGGACGTACGTTCCTGCCGTGACGCGACACGAGGAGCACGACGACGCGGGCGGGCGGGTGGGCCGGCGGCCGAGAGCGCTGAAGATCGTCGGCCTCACCCTGGCGGGCGCCCTGGTGCTGGGCGCGGCGGCGGCCGGCTGGGCGTACCGGCACCTGAACGACAACATCACCAGCGTCGACATCGACAGCGCGCTCGGCGACGACCGGCCCGCCCGGGCGGTGATCAACCCCGCCACGACCGCCTCGGCCGACGCCTCCCCCCTGCCCAGCGGCTCCCTGAACATCCTGGTCCTCGGCTCGGACTCGCGCAGCGGCACGGCCAACCGGGAACTGGGCGGCGGCGACAGTTCCGGCGCCCGGTCCGACACCGCGATGGTCGTGCACATCGACGCGGGCCGGACGAAGGCCACCGTGGTCAGCATCCCCCGCGACACGCTCGTCACCCGCCCGTCCTGCCCGCTCTCCTCCGGCGGCGCCACGACGGTGGCGTACGGCGCCATGTTCAACAGCGCCTACTCGGTGGGCGGTCCGGTGTGCGCGGTGAAGACCGCCGAGTCGCTCACCGGCGTCCGCATGGACCACTACCTCGAAATCGACTTCTCCGGCTTCGCCCGGCTGGTCGACGCGCTCGGCGGCGTCGACGTCACCACCGGCCAGGACATCGACGACGACAAGAGCCATCTGCACCTCAAGGCCGGCGCCCACCACCTCGGCGGCAAGCGGGCCCTGGCCCTCGCCCGCACCCGGCACGGCATAGGCGACGGCAGCGACCTGGGCCGCATAGAACTGCAGCAGACGCTGGTCAAGGCCCTGCTGGAGCGGATGGCGGCCACCAGGCTGCTCACCGACCCGGCCAGGCTGTACCGGGTCGCCGACGCCGTCACCGCCAGCCTCACCACCGACACCGGCCTGGACTCCCTGAGCGAGCTGATGACGCTCGGCCGGAGCGTGCAGGGGCTGACCGCGGACCAGGTGAAGACGGTCACCATGCCGGTCGTCACGGCCCCCTCCGACCCCAACCGGGTGATCGCCGAGGAACCCGAGGCGGGCGACCTGTGGACGTCCCTGCGCTGAGCCGTACAACCCCGAGGGCGGCCCGCGGGTCTGCTGCGGTGACACAGCAGCCGTACACCTGGGAGTTCTCCGTTGTTCCGTTCACGTTCGCAGGCCCGCTGGGCGCTGCCGCTGGCCCTGGGGCTGACCGTCCTCGGACCCACCGCCTGGGCCGCGTCCGGGACCCCGGTGACGAGCGCCGCCCCGGTGCGGGACGACTTCGACGGCGACGGCTACGCCGACCTGGCCGTCGGCGCCCCGCACGGCACGATCGACGGCCGGGCCGGGGCCGGCTACGTCACCGTGATGTACGGCGGCCCGCACGGACCGTCCACCGGCCGGCGCACGCTCGTCAGCCGGTCCACCGCCGGCATCCCCGGCAGCGCGGCCAAGGGCGAGGGCTTCGGCCTCCAGGTGTCCAAGGGCGACCTGGACGGCGACGGCTACGCGGACCTCGTCGTCGGCACCGGCTCACAGCGCGCCGACGCGGTCGTGGTCTGGGGCGGGCCGCACGGCCTCGGGCGCGGCACGTCGATCCCCGCGACCGACACCCAGACCGGTGACTTCGACGGCGACGGGCGGCTCGACCTGGCCGCCTTCCGCACCGGCTTCGCCCCCGGCGACGACCCCGTCGGCACCACCGCCACCCTGTGGAAGGGCCCGCTGGGGCGCAGCGGCACGCCCGCCGCCCGGACCCCGCTCGACCCCGACGGCCTGCGCTTCCTCGACGTCCACGACGGAGCCACCGGCGACCTCAACGGCGACGGCCGCGCCGACCTGGCCCTGTCGGTGTACTGCGGCGACGGCAGCCACTGCACCCGCCTCTACGTCAGCACCCCCGCCGGCCTCACCAACAGCTACTCCTACCCCGCCGGCGACGGCCCCGTGGCCTTCGGCGACCTGAACGGCGACGGCTACGACGACCTCGTCACCACGTACATCGCCGACGAGCGGATCCGGGTGGCGTACGGCTCCGCCACCGGCCTCGGCGGGGCGAACACCTGGCGGGCGTACTGGCAGAACACCCCCGGAGTGCCCGGCACCGCCGAGACGGACGACGGGTTCGGCACCTCGGTCGCCGTCGGCGACGTCACCGGCGACGGCTTCGACGACGTGGCGGTCGGCGTGCCCGGCGAGAACGGCTCCGCGGGCGCGGTCGACCTGCTGCGCGGCAGCCGCACCGGTCTGACCGGCACCGGCGCGCAGGCCTTCACCCAGAACACCCGGGGCGTCCCCGGAACGGCCGAGCGGAACGACGCCTTCGGCCAGGCCGTCGGCCTGCTCGACCTGGGCGGCGACGGCCACGCCGAACTGACCGCCTCCGCCACGGGCGAGGACGGCGGCAACGGCGCGGTCTGGGTGCTGCGCGGGCGCACGTCCGGCCTGGTCACGGACGGTGCCCTGGTCTTCGGCGGGAAGGCGGTGAAGGCGCCGTACACGAAGGCGTCGTTCGGGTCGGAGCTGAAGTAGAAAAATTTCCCGGAGATTTTTCCGCGCCCGTGTCGATCCGCGTGCCGCCCGTTCGACGCATGGGTGAGCGGCGGGGAACGGCCCCGCCGCCCCGACCGAAGGAGTCACCATGCCCCGCTACCTGTCGATCATCCACATCGACGAGTCCTCCGCCCCGGCCGGCGGCCCCAGCGAGGAGCTGATGCGGCGGATGGGCGAGCTGATCGAGGAGGTCACGAAGGCCGGCGTCATGCTCGACACCGCCGGGCTGACCCCCTCCGCCCAGGGCACCACCATGCACTGGAAGGACGGGAAGATCTCCGTCACCGACGGGCCCTTCACCGAGGCCAAGGAGGTCATCGGCGGCTACGCGCTCATGCAGTGCAAGGACAAGGCCGAGGCCCTGGAGTGGACCAAGCGGTTCCTCCAGGTCCACGAGCCGTTCTGGACCGTCTCCTGCGAGGTGCGGGAGGTCGCCGAGGGCTAGGCCCTCTCGTTTGGCCTTCCGCCGGACAGGGTGTTGCATGGTGGGCTGTGGAACCACAGCCCACCGCGGCGCACGCCATCGAGACCGTCTTCCGCCTGGAGTCGCCCCGCGTGATCGCCGGCGTCGCCCGGATCGTCCGGGACGTCGGCATCGCCGAGGAACTGGCGCAGGACGCCCTGGTCGCCGCCCTGGAACGGTGGCCGAGGGAGGGCGTGCCCGACAACCCCGGCGCCTGGCTCATGGCCACCGCCCGGCACCGGGCCGTCGACCTGGTCCGGCGCCGCGAGACCTACGCCCGCAAGCTCGCCGAGATCGGCCGCGACCTGGAGACCACGGCACCCCCGGAGGAGCCCGCCGACCCGGACGCCATCGACGACGACCTGCTCCGGCTGGTCTTCACCGCCTGCCACCCGGTGCTGTCCCCCGAGGCCCGCACCGCGCTCACCCTGCGCCTGCTCGGCGGCCTGACCACGGCCGAGATCGCCCGCGCCTACCTGGTCCCCGAGCCGACGATCGCCCAGCGCATCGTCCGGGCGAAAAAGACACTCGCCACCAAGAACGTCGCCTACGAGGTGCCGTACGGTCCCGACCGCGCGGCCCGCCTCGGTTCCGTCCTGGACGTCATCTACCTGATCTTCAACGAGGGTTACGCGGCCACCGCCGGCGACGACTGGCTCCGCCCCGGCCTGTGCGAGGACGCGCTGCGGCTGGCCCGCGTGCTGTCCGCGCTGATGCCCAAGGAGCCCGAGGTGCACGGCCTGACCGCGCTGCTGGAGTTCCAGGCGTCCCGCGCCGCCGCCCGCACCCGCCCCGACGGCACACCGGTGCTGCTGAAGGACCAGAACCGGCGCCGCTGGAACCGCATGCTCATCGCGCGCGGGGTCCGCGCCCTCGACCGCGCCGACGCCACGGCGGCCGGCCCGCCCGGCCCGTACGCCCTCCAGGCCGCCATCGCCGCCTGCCACGCGCACGCCCACACGTACGAGGAGACCGACTGGCGCGCCATCGCCACCCTGTACGGCCTGCTGGCCGCCCGCGCGCCGTCCCCGGTGGTCGAGCTGAACCGGGCGGTCGCCGTGTCGATGGCCGACGGCCCGGCGGCGGGCCTGAAGCTGGTGGACGCCCTGGCCGCCGCCCCCGCGCTGCACGACTACCACCTGCTGCCCAGCGTCCGCGGCGACCTGCTGACCCGCCTCGGCCGCCCCGCCGAGGCCCGCGAGGAGTTCACCCGGGCGGCGGGGCTGGCCCGCAACGAGAAGGAACGCGAACTGCTGCTGCGCCGGGCGCGGGAGTGCGTCACCCCGCCGGATGACCGATCAGCATCGTCGGTGCCCCGGCCACCCGGGTGAGGAAGACGGTGGCCGCGTTCGGGCCCTGCGGCTTGACCTTGCGGCGCAGTTCCTCCGGCTCGACCGCCGAGCCGCGCTTCTTCACGGTCAGCGTGCCGACCTCGCGCTCCCGCAGCAGGGCCTTCAGCTTCTTGACGTTGAAGGGGAGCCGGTCGGTGATCTCGTAGGCCGAGGCGTACGGCGTCGGGCGCAGGTCGTCGGCCGTGACATAGGCGATGGTCGCGTCGATCAGGCCGCCGCCGAGCTGCTCGGCCACCTCGGCGACCAGGTGGGCCCGGATCACGGCGCCGTCGGGCTCGTACAGGTACCGGCCCACCGGGCGTACCTCCGGATCGGGCAGGCCCCGGCCGAGCAGGGTGCGCGGTCCGGGCAGCAGGGTGGCGCGGACCAGGCCGGGCTCGGTGCCGAACCAGAGCACCGCCTCCTTCACGTCACCGCCGTCCGAGATCCACTCCGCCTCGGCCTCGGCGGGGACCGCCTCGTGCGGGACGCCCGGGGCGATCTTCAGGGCGGCGCGGGGTGCGGCGAGGGCGGCGGCGACCGCCCAGGACAGGGGCGGTGAGTACGCCTCCGGGTCGAAGATGCGGCCCCGGCCGCCGCGCCGCGCCGGGTCCACGAAGACGGCGTCGTAGCCGGCGGTGCCGACCTCGGTGACGTCCGCCTCCCGGACCTCGATCAGCCGGCCGAGGCCGAGCACCTCGGCGTTCGCCCGGGCGACGGCGGCCGTCAGCGGGTCCCGGTCCACGGCCAGCACCCGGATCCCGGCCCGCGCCAGCGCGATGGCGTCACCGCCGATCCCGCAGCACAGGTCGGCGACCGAGGTCACCCCCAGGTCCTTCATCCGGGCCGCCCGGTACGCCGCCACGCTGCTCCGCGTCGACTGCTCGACCCCGTTCGGCGTGAAGAACATCCGCCCGGCGTCCTCCGCCCCGAACTTGGCCGCCGCGCGCTGCCGCAGCCGGGCCTGGCCGAGCGCGGCCGAGACCAGCTCGGCCGGATGGTCGCGGCGCAGCCGGGTGGCCACCGCCAGCTCCTGCGCGGGCTCGGTGTCGCGCACCTCGTCGAGGAGGGCGCGGCCTTCGGGGGTGAGGAGCAGAGCGAGGTCGTTCACCGGCTCATTGTGGGCCAGTCGGTGGATGGTGCGCCTCCGGCGGCGGTGTCGGCCCGGGACGCGGGCCGGCGCCTGGGAGGATCCGGCACCATGCGAGCAGTACTACAAAATGACAAAAACCGGGCGCGGGTCCGGAAGGCGGCCACGGGCTCCGCCGCCCTCGCGCTGGCTGCCTCCGCACTCCTGTCCGGCTGCGCCGACGGCGGCGAACCGGCCACCGGCCAGGGCGGCCCCGCCCGCCCCCTGGACCCGCGGACCCGCCAGGCTGCCGAACACGCCCGCCAGGCCGCCGAACAGGCCCGGCTGGCCGCCGCCGCCCGGCGCTGGGGCCTGGACCGCGCCCCGATCGCACCCCCGGCCCCGCCGGCGGAGAAGCCCAGGATCACCCCGCGGGACGGCTTCGAGGTGGACGGCCAGGAGGAGGAAGACCTCCCGCCGGTCTTCACCACCGTCCCCACCAGGAAGAAGATCGTCTTCCTCACCATCGACGACGGCGCCGAGAAGGACCCCGCGTTCCTGCGCATGATGAGCGAGCTGAAGGTGCCGTACACGGCCTTCCTCAGCAACTACCTCGTCAAGGACGACTACGGCTACTTCCGCAGGATGCAGGCGCAGGGCGTGACCCTCAACAACCACACCCTCACCCACCCCTACCTGCCCGGCCTGTCCTACGAGGAGCAGAAGGACGAGATCTGCGGCATGCAGGCCGTCATGAAGGAGCAGTTCGGCAGGGCGCCCACCGTGTTCCGGCCGCCGTACGGCAACTACGACGGCGACACCCTGCGCGCCGCCAAGGCCTGCGGGATCAGGTACGCGCCCATCTGGGACGAGGAGGTCTTCGTCGACCACTGGGAGTACCGCGACTGGGACCGCAGCCTGCACCCCGGCGACATCGTCCTCACCCACTTCCGCGGCCCGGGCGACTGGGACGGCACGATGGTGGACGACATGCGCCGCTTCCTGAACAAGGTCACGCGCGAGGGTTACGCCGTGGCCCGCCTGGAGGACTACCTGTGAGGCGCGTGCGGGGCCCGGCCGCGGTCCTCGCCTCGGCCCTGCTCCTCACGGGCTGCGCCCAGTCCGTCGACCCCATCGAACGCCTCGGCAAGAAGGCCGCCGAAGGGGTCCGCCCGTCCCGCCCCGCCGCCGACCGCCGCTACCGCCACTGGGGCCTGGCCCGCCCGCTCGCCCGCTCCCCGGTGCACCCCGCCCGGCCGCTCGCCGCGCACCCGGGGGCCCGCGCCCTGCCCCCGGTGGTCGACCACGTCCCCACCCGCGACCCGGTCGTCTTCCTCACCCACGACGACGGCGCCGAACGGGACCCCCGCTTCGTCGACATGGTCCGCGAACTCCGGCTGCCGGTCACCCTGTTCCTCACCGACAGCGTCGCCGCCCCCGGCTACCGCCACTTCGCCCGCCTGCGCGCCCTCGGCGCCGGCATCGAGAACCACACCGTCGACCACCGGGCACCGGCCGGGCTGCCGTACGCCGGCCAGCGCGCCGAGATCTGCGGCCAGCAGGACCGCCTCCGCGCCCGCCTCGGCGTCCGCCCCCGCCTCTTCCGCCCGCCCTACGGCTCCTACGACCCGACCACCCTGCGCGCGGCGGCCGACTGCGGCATCTCCGCGCTCGTCCTGTGGCGCGCCGCCCTCACCCCGGCCGGCCTCGTCTACACGCACGGCCCCCACCACCTGCGCCCCGGCGACATCGTCCTGGTGGGCCCCGAGGAGCCGGCCGGTCCGCCCCTGCGGGAACGCGTGGTGCGGGTGCTGAGGGAGGCTCAGGGGGAGGGGCTCACGGCCGGGCGTCTCGAGGACTACCTGTAGGGGCTTTCGGGGGGCAGTTCCGCGCGACGCGCCGCCGGCATTGGCACTCCGCTTGACCGAGTGCTAATCGCGGTCATAGTCTCAGGTCTGGCACTCCCCACTGGAGAGTGCCAACAACGCGACGGGCAGGTCCGGCACCCGCGACGACGGATCGACCTGGTCGCCACCTCAGACAGTTAACCCCGTGAGATCTCCGAAGGGGGAGGTCGGATCGTGACGACCGCCAGCTCCAAGGTTGCCATCAAGCCGCTTGAGGACCGCATCGTGGTCCAGCCGCTGGACGCCGAGCAGACCACGGCCTCTGGCCTGGTCATCCCGGACACCGCGAAGGAGAAGCCCCAGGAGGGCGCCGTCCTCGCCGTGGGCCCGGGCCGGTTCGAGAACGGCGAGCGTCTCCCGCTCGACGTCAAGGTCGGCGACGTCGTCCTCTACAGCAAGTACGGCGGCACCGAGGTGAAGTACAACGGCGACGAGTACCTCGTCCTCTCGGCTCGCGACGTCCTCGCGATCATCGAGAAGTAATCACCTCAAGCAACTCTCTGCTTTGAGCAGCGCCCCTGGCCCCCGCGATCGATAAGAAGCCGGGCGCCCGGGGCGCTGCGTTTTTCACCCACAGATTTCCGAGAGGGCTCCCGCTGCCATGGCGAAGATCCTGAAGTTCGACGAGGACGCCCGTCGCGCCCTTGAGCGCGGCGTCAACAAGCTTGCCGACACGGTGAAGGTGACGATCGGCCCCAAGGGCCGCAACGTCGTCATCGACAAGAAGTTCGGCGCCCCCACCATCACCAACGACGGTGTCACGATCGCCCGCGAGGTCGAGATCGAGGACCCGTACGAGAACCTCGGCGCCCAGCTGGTGAAGGAGGTGGCGACCAAGACCAACGACATCGCTGGTGACGGCACCACCACCGCCACGGTCCTGGCCCAGGCGCTCGTCCGCGAGGGTCTGAAGAACGTCGCCGCCGGCGCCTCCCCGGCCGCCCTGAAGAAGGGCATCGACGCCGCCGTCAAGGCCGTCTCCGACGAGCTGCTCGCCTCGGCCCGCCCGATCGACGAGAAGTCCGACATCGCCGCCGTCGCCGCGCTGTCCGCCCAGGACCAGCAGGTCGGCGAGCTGATCGCCGAGGCGATGGACAAGGTCGGCAAGGACGGTGTCATCACCGTCGAGGAGTCCAACACCTTCGGTCTGGAGCTGGACTTCACCGAGGGCATGGCCTTCGACAAGGGCTACCTGTCGCCGTACTTCGTGACGGACCAGGAGCGCATGGAGGCCGTCCTGGAGGACCCGTACATCCTCATCAACCAGGGCAAGATCTCCTCCATCCAGGACCTGCTGCCGCTGCTGGAGAAGGTCATCCAGGCCGGTGCCTCCAAGCCGCTGCTGATCATCGCCGAGGACGTCGAGGGCGAGGCCCTCTCCACCCTCGTCGTCAACAAGATCCGTGGCACCTTCAACGCCGTCGCGGTGAAGGCCCCGGGCTTCGGCGACCGCCGCAAGGCGATGCTCCAGGACATGGCGGTCCTCACCGGCGCCACGGTCATCTCCGAGGAGGTCGGCCTCAAGCTCGACCAGGCCGGCCTGGACGTGCTGGGCTCCGCCCGCCGCGTGACGGTCACCAAGGACGACACGACCATCGTCGACGGCTCCGGCAAGTCCGAGGACGTCGTGGGCCGCGTCAACCAGATCAAGGCCGAGATCGAGAACACCGACTCCGACTGGGACCGCGAGAAGCTCCAGGAGCGCCTCGCGAAGCTGGCCGGCGGCGTGTGCGTGATCAAGGTCGGCGCCGCCACCGAGGTGGAGCTGAAGGAGAAGAAGCACCGTCTGGAGGACGCCATCTCCGCGACCCGCGCCGCGGTCGAGGAGGGCATCGTCTCCGGTGGTGGCTCCGCCCTGGTCCACGCCTCCAAGGTGCTGGAGGGCAACCTCGACAAGGCCGGCGACGAGGCCACCGGTGTCGCCGTGGTCCGCAACGCCGTGGTCGAGCCGCTGCGCTGGATCGGCGAGAACGCCGGCCAGGAGGGCTACGTCATCGTGTCCAAGGTCAAGGACCTGGACAAGGGTCAGGGCTACAACGCCGCCACCGGCGAGTACGGCGACCTGGTCAAGGCCGGCGTCATCGACCCGGTCAAGGTCACCCGCTCCGCCCTGGAGAACGCCGCCTCCATCGCCGCCCTGCTGCTCACGACCGAGACCCTGGTCGTCGAGAAGAAGGAAGAGGAAGAGCCGGCCGCCGCGGGCCACGGCCACGGCCACGCCCACTGAGCCGAGCGCTCCCGAGCGAAGGCCCGGTACCCCGGACGGGGAGCCGGGCCTTCGCCCTGTCCGGCTACCGCTCCAACTCGTCGAGGGCGCCCAGCTGCTGCATCAGGCCCAGCTGGTCGTGCTGCCACCACATTTCGGCGATCTTGCCGGCCGCGCCGAACCGGAACAGCGTCAGCCCGGTCATGGTGACCTGCCTGCCGGTGGCCGGGATCCCCAGGAAGTCGCCCTTGTGCGTGGCGTTCCAGGTCCAGCGCGCGCAGGCCCGGTCGGCCTGGGCGAACACGTCGTCGACCGTGAACGCGAAGTCGAAGGCGCCGCGCCACATCCGGAACTCGGCGCGGACGTTGTCCAGTCCGATGGTGTCCTGCGGGTTCATCGGATCACGGCTGTGGATGTCCTCGTCGAGCAGGTCGTTGAGCGGAGGCAGCTCGTCCGCGGCACACAGCGCCTCCAGGAACCTGCGCACGGTGTCCTCGGACAGACGCTCGTCCCGTACGACGTCCAGGTCGGTGAACGTCGGCATCTCGTCGCACAGCGCGACCATCTCCCGGAAGATCCGGTCGGTCTCCGGGAGGTTCGAGTTCCGCATCGCCTCCTCGTACGAGGGGAACTCCACCACTTCGACGACATGCGACGTGTCCGAGCGGTCCGTGCCGACCACCGCGTGCGTCGCCGTCCGCTTCCCCTTGGTCTGCTGGACCCAGTCGTCCATGAGCCGGTTCATCTCGTCCAGCCGGCTCGTCCTGCACTCGATGAGCTGTACGAAGGTCATGACGCTGCCTCCGGGCCCCCCTGGTCCGGTACCGTCCCGCCCATTTTCCCACCGGGACGGCAGCGTCACCCGCCCGTCACTGCGGCCCGTACCTGCGCCCCGTACGGGAACTGATGCCGCCCAGCAGCCCACGCGGCGTCACCTTCGCCAGGCCCATCAACGCCTTGTACCGGGGATCCGGGACGGACAGCGACTTGCCGCGCGCGAGGTCGGCCAGGGCCGCCGCGACCAGCTTGTCGGCATCCAGCCACATCCAGCCCGGGATGTTGTCCGTGCCCATCCCGGCCCGCTGGTGGAACTCGGTGCGCACGAACCCCGGGCACAGCGCCATCAGCCGGACCCCGCTGCCGGCCAGGTCCCTGGCCGCGCCCTGGGTGAACTGCACGACCCACGCCTTGGACGCGCCGTACGTGCCGCGCGGGAGGAACGCGGCCACCGAGGCGACGTTCACCACCCCGCCCCGGCCGCGCTCGCGCATCGCCCCGGCCGCCGCCGACGTCAGCCGGAGCACCGCCTCGCAGTGCACCTTGAGCATCCGCAGCTCGTCCGCCATCGACACGTCCAGATAGCGGCCCTTGTTGCCGAAACCGGCGTTGTTGATCAGCAGGTCGACCGGGTTCTTCCGGTCGCCGAGCCGCTCGGCCACCGCCTCGATGCCCTTGTCCTGCGCGAGGTCGGCGGTCAGCACCTCCACCTCGATGCCGTGCCGGTCGTGCAGTTCGGTCGCCTGCTCGCGCAGTCGCCCGGTGTCCCGCGCCACCAGGACGAGGTCATGCCCGTCCGCCGCGAGCCGCCGCGCGAAGGCGGCACCGATCCCCGCGGTCGATCCTGTAATCAGAGCCGTTGTCATGGCCCAAGGGTAGTGACCCGGACCGTCAGCCTCCGCTGCCCGCGCCCACCGCGCCCCGCGTGCCGCCGACGGCCTCTCAACTGCTCGGCAGGGCACCGCGCTGACGGTTCCTCAGCCGTCGTGCTCCGCCACGTACTTCCGCGCCTTCGCCAGCGACTCCGGGTGCAGTGCCTCGCCCGCCGCGAGCAGCTCGGGCAGCAGCTCCCGTTCCGTGGTGACCGCGCGGAACTGCATCGCCGCCGTCACCCCGTGGTCCGGCCGGTGGACGATCTCGACCGGATCGCCCGTCCGTATCTCGCCCGGCTCGATCACCCGGAGGTAGGCACCCGTTGCGCCCTTCTGTGTGAACCTTCTGACCCAGCCGCGTTCGCCCAGATGGCCCTGGAACGTGGCGCACGGAATGCGGCCCGAGGTCACCTCCAGCACCACCTCGGAACCGACCCGCCAGCGCTCGCCTATGAGCGCCCCGGAGACGTCCAGCCCCTCCGTCGTCAGGTTCTCCCCGAAGCAGCCGTTGGCCAACGGTCGACCGAGTGTGCTCTCCCACGCGTCGAGGTCCTCGCGGGCGTACGCGTACACCGCCTGGTGGTCCCCGCCGTGATACCGGGTGTCGCACACCGCGTCCCCGGCCAGCCCGCTCGCGCCGACCCCCCTGGGTCCGGGCGCCGCCACCCGCACCGGCCCCTCGGCCGGGCGCTTGTCGATGCCGGTCAGGCCGTCCGGCTGGTTCGTGTAGGGCGCGTGCCGGGGGCTGCCCAGATTGACCGAAAGAAGCTTCATCCCCGCACGCTACGCGATCCGGGCTCAAAGCGTCGACGCAATATCGGGCGCCCCACCCAAGGCTGCCTTATGCTCGGAAGGTGATCGAGGCCCGTCATCTCCGTGTCCTGCGCGCCGTCGCCACCACCGGGTCCTTCTCGGCGGCGGGGCGCCAGCTGGGCTGCACCCAGCCCGCCGTCAGCCAGCAGATGAAGGCCCTGGAAGCCTCGGTCGGCACCCCGCTGCTGGTCCGCGCCGGCCGCGAGATGCGCCTCACCCAGGCCGGTGAGGCCCTGGTCCGGCACGCCTCCGGCATCCTCGCCGGGCTCACCGCGGCCGAGGAGGAGATCGCCGCCATCGCCGGCCTGCGCGCGGGCCGGGTCCGGCTGGTCTCCTTCCCGAGCGGCAGCTCCACCCTGGTCCCGACGGCCCTGGCCGCCCTGCGCGCCGCCCACCCGGGCACCCGCGTCTCCCTGGAGGAGGCCGAGCCCCCACGGTCGGTCGAACTGCTGCGCGAAGGCGACTGCGACCTGGCCCTGGCCTTCCGCTACGAGGGAGCGGCGGTCGCCGAGGACTGGGACGACCTCGTCGTACGTCCCCTGCTCGCGGACCGTCTGGTCGCCCTGGTGCCCGAACGCCACCGGCTCGCGCGCGCGGAGAGCGTCGCCATCGGCGAGCTGGCCCACGAGCCCTGGATCGCGGGCTGCCCGCGCTGCCGCGGCCAGCTGATCGAGGTGTGCGAGGGGGCGGGCTTCGCCCCGCGCATCGACTTCGCCACCGATGACTACCCGGCCGTGGTCGGACTGGTCGGCGCGGGTCTCGGCGTCGCCGTGCTGCCCCAGCTGGCCGTCGAGTCGGTACGGCCGCGAGGCGCGCGCACGGTGCGGCTGGAACCGGCGGTACGGCGGCAGATCGTCGCCCTCACCCTGCCCGACCTGGCCCAGGTGCCGGCCGTGTCGGCGACGCTGGAGCAACTGGCCCGGGCGGCCGGACGCCCCTAGGGGCGCGCTCAGGGGTACGGCGGCGGGTGCGACGGCAGAGTCATGGGCACGCGCGCGCGTGCCCAAGGGGGATGAGTGAGCGCACCCGGAGGGCCATGGGTGCAGAAACGTTCCTTCAGTGGTGGGGGGCGGTGTTCCCGCTGGTGGTCGAGGCCGCCACCAGACGGTTGCGCGCCCGCCCCATCAACTCCTCACGCTCGTCCTCGGTCAGGCCGCCCCAGACCCCGTACGGCTCGCGCACCGCCAGCGCGTGCGCCGCGCACTCCGCACGGACCGGGCACCTCATGCAGACCTCCTTGGCCGAGTTCTCGCGAGCGCTCCGAGCCGCCCCGCGCTCGCCCTCCGGGTGGAAGAAGAGCGAGCTGTCCACCCCGCGGCAGGCAGCCAGCAGCTGCCAGTCCCACAGGTCCGCGTTCGGTCCGGGAAGGCGGGAGAAATCTGCCATTACGTGACCCCTTGTCGCCGTTCTGGGCGGATACGGTGCCAACGACCGTACATCTCCGGTCTAAGGAGATGAAAATATGACTCATTGCGAATCTAGCCCCGGACACTGCGAAACGGGAAGAAAAGGGGCCGAATGGGGCATAGGTTGTGATGAAAAGTTGAGGGTCCGTTGGGCATGTCTGCACCGTGTCGGCGCCCTCACGTAGAGTGCCGAAGACGGCACGCAGCCCCGTAACTCTTTCGAGTGACCGTCGTTGAGAGTGCGGAGGCGGTTGAAAACACAAGTGCTCGGGCAGGCGTCCGAGACGGTCGACCGCACAGGTGACGATTCCGTACCAGCCTGGAGGCTCAAGGTGACGCGCATCAGCTGCGGAGGGCGGTCATGACATCCGTCCTCGTCTGCGACGACTCCCCGCTTGCCCGAGAAGCGCTCCGCCGCGCGGTCGCGACCGTGCCCGGTGTCGAGCGCGTGACGACGGCGGCCAACGGCGAGGAAGTCCTCCGCCGCTGGGGCGCCGACCGCTCCGACCTCATCCTGATGGACGTGCGCATGCCCGGCCTGGGCGGAGTGGAAACCGTGCGCCGTCTGCTCTCCGCGGACCCCGGCGCGCGCATCATCATGCTCACCGTCGCCGAGGACCTCGACGGGGTGGCCCTCGCGGTCGCCGCCGGCGCCCGTGGCTACCTGCACAAGGACGCCTCGCGGGCGGAGCTGCGCGCCACGGTGACGCAGGCGCTCGCCGACCCGACCTGGCGGCTCGCCCCGCGCCGGCTGCGCTCGGCGGAGATGGGCGCCGCGCCCACGCTCACCGCGCGCGAGATCCAGGTCCTGGAGGGCATGAGCCACGGCCGCTCGAACGCGGAGATCGGCCGTGAGCTGTTCCTCTCCGAGGACACCGTCAAGACGCACGCGCGGCGCCTGTTCAAGAAGCTCGGCGCCTCGGACCGGGCCCACGCGGTGGCCCTCGGCTTCCGCTGGGGACTGGTCCGCTAGCGAGCGCCGGGCCCCTGCGGGCCGCCCGGCACCGGGCACCACCCGGTTCCGCTCACGGCTCCCGCGGAGGCGGTCGGTCGGCGTGCGGGCACCGGGCTCGCTCGGGGCGGTCCGGTGCGGGCGCCGGGGGTACCTGGCGCGGGCGCGGGGCGGCGCTGTGCGGACTCCGGTCGCGTGCGCTCGTCGGACCCGGTGCGCCCGCAGCTCTCATGTGCTCGTCGCTCTCGTGTGCTCTTCGGTGGTGCGCGGGCGGCGGGTGCCATGAGGGGCGCGGGAGACCATGGCTGCGTCGGGCTTCAGCGCGGTCGGCGTGGCTGTCCGGGCCTAGTGCCCGTCGGTGACCACCCGGGGCGCGCGATCTCGCCGTACACGCCGGCGGACGAGCGTACGCGCCGGTGGAAACGGGCCGCGTGGCGCAGCGCGGGCGAGCCATGACGGCCCACGCGCTACGGCGCACAACCACGCCTCAGGAGGCGCGTGAATGCCCGGGCGCACACCCCTTCGGACCCCGCCAAAGGGCATGTGCAAGTCGGCCCGCCGGACGCGCGCTGCTCGTTTCGGCGCGGATGCCGCATCCTTGAGATGTGGAGTCTCTCGGGGACGAGTCGGTCGAGCGGAAGGGGAGGGCGCAGGGAATGAGTGCCGGCGCACCTGCTCATAACGCTTCGGTGCACAACCACGAACACGATGCGACGGACCGGACTGCCGCAAGGCACGATGGACCGATGCGCGACGACGAGGCGGGCACGGCCCACGGGGCGTTCGGTGCGCTCGTTCATCGTGCCGTCGACGGGGACGAGCAGGCCACGCACGATCTGCTCGCCCATGTGCACCCCTTGGCGCTGCGCTACTGCCGCACCCGGTTGTCCCGGCTTCCCGGCGACGCGCGCCACTTCGTCGAGGACCTCGCCCAGGAGGTCTGCGTGGCGGTCCTCCTCGCGCTGCCCCGCTACCGCGACACCGGCCGCCCCTTCGAGGCGTTCGTCTTCGCCATCGCGTCCCACAAGGTCGCCGACCTCCAGCGCGCCGCGATGCGCCACCCGGGGTCGACCGCGGTGCCGTCCGACGAGATGCCCGAGCGGCCCGACGACTCCCTCGGCCCCGAGGAGCGCGCCCTGCTCAGCAGCGACGCCGAGTGGGCCAAGAAACTGCTGGCCAACCTCCCCGAGAACCAGCGGGAACTGCTTCTGCTGCGCATCGCCGTGGGCTTGACCGCGGAGGAGACGGGGCAGATGTTGGGAATGTCACCCGGTGCGGTCCGCGTGGCCCAGCACCGGGCCCTGAGCCGCCTGAGGGCGCTCGCCGAACAGTAATCCCCTGTCGTGGAGCCCCTGTAGCTCCTTCGCTGAACAGGCGCGCCGTCGTTTCCGTACGAACATACGAAGCCTGAAGCGACCCCGTACCGTGGAATTTGCTAGCGATGCTTCCCGTTAGCATGGACATCCGCACCGATCAAGGCCATTTGGGGAAGGTGTCATGACTGCCAACGTCGACGGAGTGCCCGGTAAATTCGCGACACTCGGGCTGACCTACGACGACGTGCTGCTGCTGCCGGGCCCGTCGGACATGGCTCCCGACGAGATCGACACCGCCTCGTACGTCTCCAAGAACGTGCGGGTCAACATCCCGCTGCTGTCCGCCGCCATGGACAAGGTGACCGAGTCCCGCATGGCGATCGCGATGGCCCGCCAGGGCGGCGTCGGCGTCCTGCACCGCAACCTCTCCATCGAGGACCAGGCCAACCAGGTCGACCTGGTGAAGCGCTCCGAGTCCGGCATGGTCACCGACCCCATCACCATCCACCCGGAGGCCACGCTCGCCGAGGCGGACGCGCTGTGCGCCCGGTTCCGCATCAGCGGCGTCCCGGTGACCGACGGCGACAAGAAGCTCCTCGGCATCGTCACCAACCGTGACATGGCCTTCGAGAGCGACCGCAGCCGCCGCGTGCACGAGGTCATGACCCCGATGCCGCTGGTCACCGGCAAGGTCGGCATCTCCGGCCCGGAGGCCATGGAGCTGCTGCGCAAGCACAAGATCGAGAAGCTTCCGCTGGTCGACGGCGAGGGCGTCCTCAAGGGCCTGATCACGGTCAAGGACTTCGTCAAGGCGGAGCAGTACCCGAACGCCGCCAAGGACGCCGAGGGCCGCCTGCTGGTCGGCGCCGCGGTCGGCGTGGCCGGTGACTCCTTCGAGCGCGCCCAGGCGCTGATCGAGGCCGGTGTCGACTTCATCGTCGTGGACACCGCGCACGGCCACTCCCGTCTGGTCGGCGACATGATCGCCAAGATCAAGTCGAACTCCTCCGGCGTCGACGTCATCGGCGGCAACGTCGCCACGCGCGACGGCGCGCAGGCCCTGGTCGACGCGGGCGCGGACGGCATCAAGGTCGGCGTCGGACCGGGCTCCATCTGCACGACCCGCGTGGTCGCCGGCGTCGGCGTCCCGCAGGTCACCGCGATCTACGAGGCGTCGCTGGCCGCGCGTGAGGCCGGTGTCCCGGTCATCGGCGACGGCGGCCTCCAGTACTCCGGCGACATCGCGAAGGCCCTGGTCGCCGGCGCGGACACGGTGATGCTCGGCTCGCTGCTCGCGGGCTGCGAGGAGTCCCCGGGCGAGCTGCTGTTCATCAACGGCAAGCAGTTCAAGTCGTACCGCGGCATGGGCTCGCTCGGTGCCATGCAGTCCCGTGGCGACCGCAAGTCGTTCTCCAAGGACCGCTACTTCCAGGAGGGCGTCGCCTCCGACGAGCAGCTGATCCCCGAGGGCATCGAGGGCCAGGTGCCCTACCGCGGCCCGCTGTCCTCCGTGGTCCACCAGCTGGTCGGCGGCCTGCGCCAGTCGATGTTCTACGTCGGCGGCAAGACCGTGCCCGAGCTGCAGGTGGGCGGCCGGTTCGTGCGGATCACCTCGGCGGGCCTGAAGGAGAGCCACCCGCACGACATCCAGATGACGGTCGAGGCGCCGAACTACAGCAGCAAGAGGTAGCTCTCAGGTACGACACCGGCGCGTCCACGCGCGCGTGAGGCCGGTCAGGGGCGGCCCCGGGGTATCCGGGGCCGCCCTTGTCGTCCCTGTCGGCGATACTGGAAGGCGCTGCAACGCATAGGGAAAGGCCACCAACGTGACTGAGATCGAGATCGGGCGCGGCAAGCGCGGCCGCCGGGCGTACGCCTTCGACGACATCGCCGTCGTCCCCAGCCGCCGTACGCGGGACCCGAAGGAGGTCTCGATCGCCTGGCAGATCGACGCCTACCGCTTCGAGCTGCCGTTCCTGGCCGCCCCCATGGACTCCGTGGTCTCCCCGGCCACCGCGATCCGCATCGGCGAGCTGGGCGGCCTCGGCGTGCTCAACCTCGAGGGCCTGTGGACGCGGTACGAGGACCCGCAGCCGCTGCTCGACGAGATCGCCGAGCTGCCCGCCGAGCAGGCGACCCGCCGCCTCCAGGAGATCTACGCGGCTCCCATCAAGGAGGAGCTGATCGGCGCCCGCATCAAGGAGGTGCGCGACGCCGGCGTGGTCACCGCCGCCGCGCTCTCCCCGCAGCGCACCGCCCAGTTCTCCAAGGCGGTCGTGGACGCGGGCGTGGACATCTTCGTCATCCGCGGTACGACGGTCTCGGCGGAGCACGTCTCCCACTCGAGCGAGCCGCTGAACCTGAAGCAGTTCATCTACGAGCTGGACGTCCCGGTGATCGTCGGCGGCTGCGCCACGTACACCGCCGCCCTGCACCTGATGCGCACCGGCGCGGCCGGCGTCCTGGTCGGCTTCGGCGGCGGCGCCGCGCACACCACGCGCAACGTCCTGGGCATCCAGGTCCCGATGGCCACCGCCGTCGCCGACGTGGCCGCGGCCCGCCGTGACTACATGGACGAGTCCGGCGGCCGGTACGTGCACGTGATCGCGGACGGCGGCGTCGGCTGGTCCGGCGACCTCCCGAAGGCGATCGCCTGCGGCGCCGACTCGGTGATGATGGGCTCCCCGCTGGCCCGCGGCACGGACGCGCCCGGCAAGGGCCACCACTGGGGCATGGAGGCGGTCAACGAGGAGCTGCCCCGCGGCCAGAAGGTCGACCTCGGCACGGTCGGCACGATCGAGGAGATCCTCACCGGCCCGTCCCACACCCCGGACGGCTCGATGAACTTCTTCGGCGCCCTCCGCCGCGCCATGGCCACGACCGGCTACAGCGAGCTGAAGGAGTTCCAGCGGGTCGAGGTCACGGTGGCGGACAGCCAGCACCGGCGGTAGTCGCCGGGGCGGTCCCGTAGGACGCCTGAAGGGCCGGTCATCCCGGGTGGATGACCGGCCTTTTCGCATGCCCGAGTACGGCCAAGTGGGCCTGAACGGGGGCGCGTTGTGCGGAGGGGGCGCGTGGTTGCGTTCGGGGCGAATGTGGGCCGAACGGGCGTAGTGGGGCGGTAGTGTCCGTGATCGGCGACCCAAGCTCTCTGGGGCGCCCCCTTCCAAGGAAACGGACCGGACCCCGCCCTCGGGGCCCGGCCCGAAATCCAACGTGCTGCCTACCGGGCCAATGGGTGGCGTCGTGGAAGGGGGCGCGCCCATGGGCCGTCACCGCAAGCCCAACCGCTGGGACCGCATTCGGCTTCGGCTGGTGAAGTTCCGGAGGAGGTGGATCTTGTGGATTTACGGCCGGTGAGCGGCCGCCCCTATAGAGACTAGGGGCGGACACCCGGGAAACCGGCCAGGAGCCCGCTGCAGTGGCCTCTGCGGTGGGCTCCACCTGCTCCCAAAGTACCGGCGCCGAACCCCCCACGCCACCAACCCCCAGCCCCCACACCCCCACGCGCCCCCCTTCACAACCGATGCGCCGCCCCCGTGGGCGTGGCCCCCCGCGTGTCCAGCAGCAGCTGGGCCTTCACCGAGAGCCCCTGCAGGTCGTACGTCCGGTGCTGCTGGAGCAGGATCGTGAGGTCGGCGTCGGCGGCCGTCTCGTACAGGGAGTCCGCGCGCGGCACAGGCCGCTCCAGGACGCTCCACGCGGGCACGTACGGGTCGTGGTAGCTCACGGCCGCGCCCAGCTCCATCAGCCGGACGGCGATCTCCCGCGCGGGCGTGCCCTGCAGGTCGGCGAGGTCGGGCTTGTAGGTGACGCCGAGCAGCAGGACGCGGGCCCCGCGCGCGGACTTGCCGTGCTCGTTGAGGAGCGTGGCGGCGCGCTGGACGACGTACCGGGGCATCCGGCTGTTGACCTGCTGGGCCAGCTCGACCATGCGCAGGGTGCGGGTCGCGTGCCCGGTCAGGTCCTGCGGGACGCCGTGCCCGCCGACGCCCGGGCCCGGCCGGAACGCCTGGAAGCCGAACGGCTTGGTCTCCGCGCAGCGGATCACGTCCCACAGGTCCACGCCCAGCTCGTGGCAGAGGACGGCCATCTCGTTGACGAGCGCGATGTTCACGTGCCGGAAGTTGGTCTCCAGCAGCTGCACGGTCTCGGCCTCGCGCAGCCCACGCGCGCGTACCACCTTGTCGGTGAGCCGGCCGTAGAACGCGGCGGCCGACTCGGTGCAGGCGGGGGTGAGACCGCCGATGACCTTGGGCGTGCTGGCGGGGGTGTGGTCGCGGTTGCCGGGGTCGACCCGGCTGGGGGAGTAGGCGAGGTGGAAGTCGCGGCCGGCGGTGAGGCCCGAGCTCTCCTCCAGCAGCGGGCGCAGGAACTCCTCCGTCGTCCCCGGCAGCACGGGCGACTCCAGGATGACCGTGGTGTGCGGGCGGAGCCGTTCGGCCAGGGTGCGGGCGGCCGACTCGACCTGGCCGAGGTCGAGTCCGCCGTCGGCGCCGCGCGGGGTGGGCGCGCAGATCACGGCGGTGCGCACCCGGCCGAGCTGGGCCGGGTCGGTGGCGGGCCGGAATCCGGCGGAGTGCATCCGGCGCAGCTCGGCGGGGCTGAGCGAGCCCGCCTCGGGGCCGGTGGCGTAGCCGACGGTGGGGATGCCGGCGGCGACTGCGGCCTGGGCGAGCGGCAGGCCGTAGGGGCCGAGTCCGATGACAGCGAGGTCTGCGGGCATGGCGTGGGCCGTCCTTCCCAGTAACCGAAGCGGGGTACACGCGCAACCGCTGTGGACAGCAGGCACGAGCGCACTGTCAGACTAGGTACACATATGACCGATATGTGTGATTGTGTTTGTGTGTCTTCCGAGGGTTGCTCGTCAGTTGTCCACAGGTTGGGAGCCCGTGGTGGCTGAAGTCGGGCAAGCCGGTCAGAATTTGGGCATGAGGAGGGGATGAACCGGGCTACGCCCACCGGGTGCGGCCGACGCGAGCGAGTCAGCGACAGCGGGAGGCAGCGGTGAGGACAGCGACTCTGGGCCCGGCGCAGCGCGCCGAGGCACTGGCGGCGATGGCGGAGCGCGAACTGGACGTGCTGGTGGTCGGCGGCGGAGTGGTCGGCGCGGGCACCGCACTGGACGCCGTCACCCGTGGCCTGTCCACCGGCCTGGTCGAGGCCCGCGACTGGGCGTCCGGCACCTCAAGCCGCTCCAGCAAGCTCATCCACGGCGGCCTGCGCTATCTGGAGATGCTCGACTTCGCCCTGGTCCGCGAGGCCCTCAAGGAGCGCGGCCTGCTGCTGGAGCGCCTCGCCCCGCACCTGGTCAAGCCGGTGCCGTTCCTCTACCCGCTGCAGCACAAGGGCTGGGAGCGGCTGTACGCGGGCTCGGGCGTCGCGCTGTACGACGCGATGTCCATGGCCCGCGGCCACGGCCGGGGCCTGCCGCTGCACCGCCACCTGACCCGCCGTCACGCCCTGCGCGTGGCCCCCTGTCTGAAGAAGGACGCCCTGGTCGGCGCCCTGCAGTACTACGACGCCCAGATGGACGACGCCCGCTTCGTGGCGACCCTGGTGCGCACGGCGGCGTCGTACGGCGCGAAGGTGGCCAACCGCGCGCGCGTGACCGGGTTCCTGCGCGAGGGCGAGCGGGTCGTCGGCGCCCGGGTGCAGGACGTCGAGGCCGGCGGGGAGTACGAGGTCCGCGCCAAGCAGGTCGTCAACGCCACCGGCGTGTGGACGGACGACACGCAGGCCATGGTGGGCGAGCGCGGGCAGTTCCACGTCCGCGCCTCCAAGGGCATCCACCTGGTCGTGCCCAAGGACCGCATCCACTCCACCACCGGCCTGATCCTGCGCACCGAGAAGTCCGTCCTGTTCGTCATCCCCTGGGGCCGGCACTGGATCGTCGGCACCACCGACACCGACTGGGATCTCGACAAGGCCCATCCGGCCGCGTCCAGCGCCGACATCGACTACCTGCTGGAGCACGTCAACTCGGTGCTGGCCGTGCCGCTCGGCCGAGACGACGTGCAGGGGGTGTACGCGGGGCTGCGCCCGCTGCTGGCCGGCGAGTCCGACGCCACCAGCAAGCTGTCCCGCGAGCACACGGTCGCCCATCCGGCGCCGGGCCTGGTGGTCGTGGCGGGCGGCAAGTACACGACCTACCGGGTGATGGCCAAGGACGCCGTCGACGAGGCCGTGCACGGGCTCGACCTGCGCGTCGCCGACTGTGTGACGGAGGAGACCCCGCTGCTCGGCGCGGAGGGCTACCAGGCGCTGTGCAACGCGCGAGCGCGGATCGCCGCCCGCACCGGACTGCACGTGGTCCGCGTGGAGCACCTGCTGAACCGGTACGGCTCGCTGGCCGAGGAGATCCTGGACCTCATCGCCGCCGACCCCGCCCTCGGCGAGCCGCTGCACGCCGCCGACGACTATCTGCGCGCCGAGGTGGTGTACGCCGCCTCGCACGAGGGCGCCCGGCACCTGGACGACGTCCTCACCCGCCGCACCCGCATCTCCATCGAGACCTTCGACCGGGGCACCCGCAGCGCCCGCGAGGCGGCCGAGCTGATGGCACCGGTCCTCGGCTGGGACAAGGACCAGATCGAGCGCGAGGTCGAGCACTACGAGAAGCGGGTGGAGGCCGAGCGCGAGTCCCAGCTCCAGCCGGACGACCAGACGGCGGACGCGGCACGGCTGGGAGCGCCGGACATCGTGCCGCTGTGAGCACCTGGCTTCACTCGAACGAGTGACCGACGGCGGGATCTCTGCTCGGACCCCGGCCGTTCTACCAGGTGCGAGGGCAGAACTCGGCGGCGAGCAGTGCGGGTTCGAGGTCCGGGTCCGCCATCGCGTCCGTGTTCACACGGAAGGTGAGGACATGCCGGCCCCCCGTCGTGGCAGCACTCCGCACGTAGCTGCCGGATATCCGGCCGTTGTGCCCCCACACCGTGATGCCGCACGGGAGCCTCACGGGAAACAGGCCCATGCCGTACGAGCCGTGTGCGGCGCGGGTGTCGAGCATCTCGCGCAGCCGGCGCGAGGGAAGCAGCCGGCCGTCGAGCAGGGCCGCGTAGAAGCGGTCCAGGTCGGCCAGTGTGGTCACCAGCTCACCCGCCGCGCCGGCCACGCGCGGGTCGAGCCGGGTGACGTCGGAGCCGTCGGCGGCGTAGGCCCGGCCGTGCGGCGCGGGCAGTGACCTGCGGGCCCCGGGAAAGGAGGTATCCGTCAGACCCAGCGGAGCGATGATGCGGCGCTCGGCCTCGGCGGCGTAGGAGTGACCGGTGACCTGGCCGACGACCAGGCCGAGCAGGACGTAGTCGGTGTTGGAGTAGGAGTAGCGGCCCGGGCGGGCCGGAGGGAGGGCGAGAGCGATGCGTACGGCCTGAAGCGGGGTCACGGGCACGGTGCCCCGGGTGGTTTCGGCGAAGTCGGCCAGCCCGCTCGTGTGGGTGAGCAGGGCCCGCAGGGTGATGCGCCGGCCGTCGGCGCCGCGTCCCCGGAGCAGCCCCGGCAGGTGCCGCTCCACCGTGTCGGACAGGGAGAGCCGGTGCTCCGCGGCCAGCTGGAGCACGACCGTCGCGATGAAGGTCTTGGTGATGCTGCCGGCGCGGAAGTGGTCGGCGCGGCCGATGCCATGGCCGGCGTCCGAGTAGCGGAAGCGGACCCCGTCGCCCTCGGCGTCCCGGCTCAGCAGGGCCGCGGCGGGTGCCCTGCCGTCGGTGACGAGCCGCGGCAGGACCGTGTCCGTGGCCGCGGCGGGGGCGGTGTCCTGGGAGGCGGCCGGGGCGAACAGCAGCGCCAGGGACACCGGTATGGACAGGACTGTCCGAAGCGTCGGCACGGCGGTTCCTCCCTTCTTACGGCCCATCATCCCGATAAGCGGAACATCAGCTTCAGGGGGGTTCCCGAGGCGTGGAGGGCCGGTCCGGGCCAGGGGCACCCTGGGCGTCGGGCACTTGTCGGGTGAGAGACAATGGAGGCTCTGTCAGGGCGGGTTGTATGAGGGGACGCATGTCGGAGACGGAGCGGGCGGGTACATCTCGTCAGGAGACTCGTCGGGACAACAGCGAGCGGCGTCTCCTCGCCGGGCGGTACCGGCTGGGAGACGTGCTGGGCCGTGGCGGTATGGGCACGGTCTGGCGGGCCGAGGACGAGACTCTGGGCCGGACGGTCGCCGTCAAGGAGCTGCGGTTCCCGTCGAACATCGACGAGGAGGAGAAGCGGCGCCTGATCACGCGCACCCTGCGCGAGGCCAAGGCGATCGCCCGGATCCGCAACAACAGCGCGGTGACGGTCTTCGACGTGGTCGACGAGGACGACCGGCCCTGGATCGTCATGGAGTTGGTCGAGGGCAAGTCCCTGGCCGAGGTCATCCGCGAGGACGGCCTGCTGGAGCCGAAGCGCGCCGCCGAGGTGGGGCTCGCCGTGCTCGACGTGCTGCGCTCCGCGCACCGGGAAGGCATCCTGCACCGGGACGTGAAGCCGTCCAACGTGCTCATCGCCGAGGACGGCCGGGTCGTGCTCACCGACTTCGGCATCGCGCAGGTCGAGGGCGACCCGTCCATCACCTCCACCGGCATGCTCGTCGGCGCCCCCTCGTACATCTCCCCGGAGCGGGCCCGCGGCCACAAGCCGGGACCGGCGGCCGACCTCTGGTCGCTCGGCGGTCTGCTGTACGCCGCGGTCGAGGGCGCGCCGCCCTACGACAAGGGTTCGGCGATCGCCACGCTCACCGCGGTGATGACCGAGCCGCTGGAGGAGCCGAAGCACGCGGGACCGCTGCGCGACGTCATCTACGGCCTGCTGACCAAGGACCCGGCCCAGCGGCTCGACGACGCCGGGGCCCGGTCCATGCTCAACGCGGTGATCCGGGCGCCCGAGCCGGAGCCGATGGACGCCACCCGGGTGGTTCCGCTGCCGGTGCAGCCCGGCGGGCCGGAGGGCAAGCGGGGCGAGGAGGCCGGGGAGAAGCTGCGCGGCGCGCTGCGTTCGGTGCGCAAGGCGGCCGGGGCGGCCTCGGCCGCGGCGACGGCGCGGACGAAGAGCGGGAGCGAGCCGGCCGCGCCGGGCGCGGGCGGCACGGCGGGTGCCCAGGGCGCGGTGTCCGGTGGCGCGCGGCCCGGTTCCGCCGGCGGGCCGGGTGCCGGATCCGCCGCGCGCCCCGGGGGGCCGGCGTCGGGTGCCGCCGCTGTGCCGAACTCCAGCGCGAACAAGCCGAGTTCGGGGTGGCCCGTGGTGCCGCCGCCGGACCTGGACCTGCCGCCGCGGCCGGTGCCGAGGGCGCCGCTGACCGATGTGGTGCCCAAGCGCACGCTGGTGGTCATCGTCGTGGTCGTCGTGCTCGCCGTGCTCGGGACCGTGCTGGCCTTCGCCCTGAACAGCGGCGACGACAACGACGGCAAGAGCGACGGGGCCAAGGCCTCGGCCAGTGCCGGCGCGTCCACCAAGCAGGACAAGGGCAAGGGCAAGGACGGCGGCAAGGACACCGGGGCGCGGACGGACGGCGCCGGCTCGGCGTCCGCCGGCACGTCGTCGGGGGCACAGGACGCGGCGGACGACGACGCGAGCAAGTCCGCCGACGACTCCGACGCGTCCGACTCGGACGACTCCTCCGGCTCCAAGGACGGCGGCAGCGCTCCGGCGGTGACCACCCGCAAGGGCGGCCAGGGCTACTCGATCGGGCTGCCCGAGGGCTGGAAGTACCAGCGGGCCGGGTCCGCCGGCGACCGCTACACCGGGCCCGACGGGCAGAAGCTGCTCGTCGCCTGGACCGGCACGCCCAAGGGCGACCCGGTGGCGGACTGGAGGAACCAGGAGCGCTACATGGTGCGCTCCCAGTACCACAAGATCCGCATCGAGAAGGTGGGCTACCGCGGCTGGAACACCGCCGACTGGGAGTTCACCTATGTCGAGGGCGGCACGAAGTACCGCACGATCGACCGGGGTTTCGTGGTGAACGACCACCTCGGTTACGCGCTGATGTACACCGCGAAGGACGCCGAATGGCACGGCGATCTGCGCAAGGACACCTGGAAGACGTTGACGACGTCCTTCGAACCCAAGTCGTAGGCGCCGTGCGCCGGTTTGGTACGTGAGAATCCGTCATCCTCTCAATGCGGGTTGCCTCCGGCACGTATCGTGAAGGATCGCGGACCGTACGCAGCCGCATGCGTGTGCGAAACGGGTCGTGAGGCGAACGGATGTGACCGACCGGACGGCCGGGGGAGGCAAAGTGGACGACTACGCGGGTCGGGTGCTCGCCGACCGCTACCGCCTGCCACTGCCGCCGTCCGACGAGTACGAACTCACCGAGACCCGGGCCTTCGACACCTACAGCGGCCAGGAGGTCCTCGTCCGGCAGGTGCCGTTGCCCGAGGTCGTCGAGGCCGAGGTGCTCGACGCGGAGGGGCTGCCCGAGGGGTTCACCGCCCGGGAGCGCCTCTCCCGCCGGGCGCCTGAGGCCAGGACCGCCACCCGGCAGCCCGCCGATCCGGCGGTACGGCGCGCCGTCGAGGCCGCGCAGGCGGCGGCCCGCATCCCCGACCACCCGCGCCTGGACCAGGTCTTCGACGTGTTCGCCGAGGGCGGGTCCCTGTGGATCGTGAGCGAGTTGGTGGCCGCGCGTCCGCTGGCCGCCCTGCTCACCGAGAAGCCGCTGACGCCGTACCGGGCGGCCGAGGTCGCCTCCGACGTGCTCATGGCGCTCCGGGTGCTGCACGCCCACGGCTGGGTGCACCGCAACATCACCGTCCGCACGGTCCTGGTCTGCGACGACGGCCGCGTGATGCTGACCGGCCTCGCGGCCGGCGCGGCCGAGGAGGCCCTGTGCGGGTACGACCCGGTGCCGGCTCCCGAAGGCCCGGGAGCGGGCCCGGAAGAGCTGCTCGGCGCCCCGCCGGGGCCGGCCACGGGTGAGGGCGGCGGCGCACCCCCGGGCCGCGGTTCCGGCACCGGAGCCACCGGCGTTTCCGCCGGCTCCGGCTCTCGTGGGGACGGCATGTCCGGTGGGCCGGCCGCCGATGCCGATCCCGAGGCCGCGCGGCGCGCCGCGATCCAGGCGCGCGCGGCCGGTGCGCTGCCGGCGCCGGCCGGGAACGGGGTGTCCGGCGCGGCCGGTCCGGTGGGCCAGGCGGCCCTGGACACCGGCGCGGACATCCGGGCCGCCCGGGCCGGGGCCATCGCCGCGTACCGCGCGGGCGCCCGCGCCGCCGCCCGGGTGCACGAGGCCCAGCAGAGCGTGCGCACCGCCCTGCCCGGCGCCCGTCCGCCCGCCGAGGGCGACACGGGCACCGGCCGGGCCGACGGCCCGGTACCCACGTCGTACGCCGCGGAGACGGGCACCGCGTCGCCGCCCGGCCGGACAGCCGACCCCTACGGAGTGCGCGGCGCCCCGTGGCACGGCGCCGCACCCCGCACCGGGTCCGGCGGCACGCCCCCGGCCCTGGGCGGCGGTGCGCAGCGGCCCGGCCCGCCCTCGGGGGATCCCCGTACGGGGCACGCCTCCGTGCCGGGCCAGGGACACGGCCCCGACCAGGCGCCGGTCGCCGAGCGGGGTCGGCAGGGTGTCACCCCGGCCCACCCCGGACGCGCGGCCGCCCCGGCCGTCCCCGCGCAGGCGGGCGGCGGTTGGGACGAGTCCGGTGCCGTACGCCGGGGGCCCGGGACCGCGCTCGCCGCCGAGCGGGCGCGGCAGGTGCGGATGACCGTGGTGGGGCCGGTGACCGAGCGGTGGGCGCCGGAGCAGGCCGGTCCCGTGCACGAGAACTGGCAGCTGGCGGCGCCGATCGGCCCGGCCACCGACCTGTGGGCGCTGGGCGCGCTGCTGTTCCGGGCCGTGCAGGGGCACGCGCCGTACCCGGAGGAGTCGACGGCCGAGCTGGTGCAGCTGGTGTGCGCCGAGCCGCCCGCCTTCGCCGAGGAGTGCGGCCCGCTGCGGCCGGTCGTGGAGTCGCTGCTGCGCCAGGACCCCACCGAGCGGCCGGACGTGGAGGAGCTGAGCGGCTGGCTGCGCTCGCTGGTGCGGTCCGCGCCCGAGCCGGACGCCGGCACCCATGTCGTCCCCGTGCCACCCGTCGACCCGGCGCGGCTGCCGATCGTCCGGCGCCGCGGCGAGCTGGTGCGCCGGCGGCGCGCCGGGCTGCCCGCGGCCCATCCGCACGGCCGGCACAAGCGGGCCCGGGACGGCGCCCGTTCGCCGCGCAGCCTGGGCCGGACCCTGCTCCTGCTGATCCTGGTCCTGCTGGCCGGCGCGATCGCCTACGCGATGCTCTTCATGCCGAAGGAGAAGGGGAGCGGCGCGGCGAGCGGGGACCGTACGGGCAGCGCCGGGCAGGCGAGCCCCGCGCCCACGCACACCGGGCAGCCCTCCGCGGGGCAGAGCACGCCGAGCGGCGGCGGCACCGCGTCCGCGCCCGCGACGGAGACCCAGACCGGCGGCGACCCCTCCGTCCCCGACGGGTTCACCCTGCGCAGGGACCCGGACGGCTTCCGGGTCGCCGTCGCCGAGGGCTGGGACCGCACCCCGAAGAACGGCAGCGGCCAGGTGGTCTACACGCACGGGGACTTCGAGCTGATCGTCGTACCGGGCCGGGACGGCACGTCCGCGTACGGCAGCGATCCGATGGTCTACCAGCGGGACAAGGAGCGCGAACTCCAGCCGTACCGCGACTCCAGCTGGTCCACCGCCACCGGCCTGCGGACCATAGAGGTGGGCGGACGGACCATGGCCGAGGGGCAGTTCACCTGGACCGACGGGCAGGGCCGGGACCTGTTCGTGCGGAACACGGCGCTGCTGCTGAACGGCCGCTACCACATCGTCCAGGTGCGCGGCCCGGAGGCCGACCGGGACGAGGTGACGCGGCTGTACGAGCAGGCTGCGGCGACGTATCGCTACACGGGTTGAGCAGCGTGTATCCGGGGGAGGGCACGGGCGGCCCGGTTCCCCTTCTCGCGCAGAAATGACCATCGTCACAGTGCGGTTTCCTTGGCGCCCCGCTGGTTCCCTGTTCGGGGGCCGGTCCTTAGTCTGACCCTGTCAAGAGCATTGCGGGGCAACGTGAATCAGATGCAGGGCCTGCTCATAGCGGGCCGCTACCGGCTCGCCGACTCCATCGGCAGCGGCGGCATGGGCCGGGTGTGGCGCGCCCACGACGAGGTGTTGCACCGGAAGGTCGCCATCAAGGAGTTGACCGCCGCGCTCTACGTCTCCGACAGCGACCAGGCGGTCCTGCTCGCCCGCACCCGGGCCGAGGCGCGGGCCGCCGCGCGCATCAACCACTCCGCCGTCGTCACCGTGCACGACGTCCTGGAGCACGACGGCCGCCCGTGGATCGTGATGGAGCTGGTCGAGGGCGAGTCGCTGGCCGACGGGGTCAAGGAGCGGGGCCGTGTCGAGCCGACGGAGGCCGCACGGATCGGGCTGTGGGTGCTGCGGGCCCTGCGCGCCGCGCACTCCGCCGGCGTGCTGCACCGGGACGTCAAGCCCGGCAACGTGCTGCTCGGCGCGGACCGCCGGGTGCTGCTCACCGACTTCGGCATCGCCCAGATCGAGGGCGACACCACCATCACCCGCACCGGAGAGGTCGTCGGCTCGGTCGACTACCTGGCCCCCGAGCGGGTGCGCGGCCACGACCCCGGCCCGGCCTCCGACCTGTGGGCGCTCGGCGCGACGCTGTACACGGCGGTCGAAGGGCGCTCCCCGTTCCGGCGCACCTCCCCGCTGAGCACCATGCAGGCGGTCGTCGAGGAGGAGGTGGACGAGCCGCGCCACGCCGGTCCGCTCGCCCCGGTCATCGCCGCGCTGCTGCGCAAGGATCCCGCCCAGCGGCCGAGCGCCGAGGAGACGGAGCAGATGCTCGCCGAGGCGGCGGAGGGACGCCGACCGCGCGCGGCCGAGGCGTTCGTACCGACCCGGACGTCGGGCGTGCACACGGGCACCGGCCGTGGCACGGGCCCGGGCACACCCGGCGCCGGCGGCGGAACTCCGGCCACGGGGTACGGCTTCGTTTCCGGTACGCCGGGCCACGGCTCCGCCGGCTCGGCCTCCGGCTACGGCTCCGGGGCCAACCCCTCCGGTTACGGCCCCCCTCCCTCCCCCTACGGCCCCGCAGCCGGTGCCGGCCACCCCGCGACCGGCCCCACGGCCGTGGCCCCGGCGGCCGGTGGCCCGGCGTCCGCCCGCCCCCGTCGCCGGTTGCGCACGCTCGCGCTGGTCGTCGCCATGGCGGCGGTCCTCGGCGGCGCCGGAGCGGTGGCGATCCAGCAGTGGGGCCGACAGCACACCGGGTCGGGAAGCGGTACCGGCCCGGCCCCGGCGCCCGCCGACACGGACGGCACCGAGGGCGTGATCCCGGCGGGCTGGAAGACGTACGACGACCCGCTCGGCTTCAGCCTCTCCCTGCCCAAGGGATGGAAGCGCACGGTCTTCAGCGACAAGGGCGACCTCAAGCAGATCGACTACTCGCCCGACAAAGGCAAGCATTTCGTCCGCATCGCCATCGACCGCTCATCGGACTTCGTCGACGCCCTCTCCCACCAGGAGGACCTGGAGCAGCAGCTCAAACTCCACGGGCTGGTCGACTACCGGCGCGTCTCCATGGAGGAGAACCTCTACCGCGACCGCAAGGGCGCGCGGTGGGAGTACACCTGGACCGCGCTGGAGAAGGATCCGCCCTACGTGCCCGGGCCGCGTCACGCGACCGAGGAGACGTACTTCTCGCGTCAGGGCGTCGAGTACGCGATCTACATGTCCACGCCGGCCGAGGACTGGGCCACGACCAGCAAGCAGTTCCAGTGGGTGCTGCGGAGTTGGCGGCAGCCGGAAGCGGGCTGATCCGGCCGAAAATGGCTGGCTGCGCGGTGTGTCTTGGCCGGGCGGTGCCCCGGAGGCCGGGGGCCCGGTGCGGCATGATGGGGCGCATGGGGACCGAGGGAGCCGGATTCCGGCTGATCGCGGGCCGTTACCGCCTGGAGGAACGTATCGGGCGCGGCGGCATGGGCGTCGTGTGGCGGGCGAGCGACCAGGTGCTGGGCCGTCAGGTGGCGGTCAAGGAACTCCTGCCGGACGACTCGCTCCCGGACGACGACACGCGGCGCCGCCGTGCGCGCACGTTCCGCGAGGCCCGCGCGGTCTGCCAGTTGCGGCACCCGCACATCATCGTCGTCCATGACGTGGTGGAGCAGGACGAACGGCCGTACCTCGTGATGGAGTTGATCGACGGCGGTTCGCTCGCCGACCGGATCGCCCGGCACGGCCCGGTCGACGCCGCCGAGGCCGCGCGGATCGGCATCGCCCTGCTGAGCGCGCTGCGCACCGCGCACGAGGCGGGGGTGCTGCACCGGGACATCAAACCGGCGAACGTCCTGATCGAGTCTGGCACCGAGCGGGTCGTCCTCACCGACTTCGGCATCGCCCAGGTCGCGGGCGCCACCACGCTGACCGAGACCGGTTCCTTCGTCGGCTCGCCCGAGTACACCGCGCCGGAGCGGATGTCCGGGCTGCGCACCGGGCCGGAGTCCGACCTGTGGTCGCTGGGCGCGCTGCTGTGCACGGTGCTGAGCGGCGAGTCGCCGTTCCGGCGCGACTCGCTGGGCGGCATCCTGCACGCCGTCGTCGCCGACGAGATCCGCCCGCCGGTCGAGGCGGAGCCGCTGCTGCCCGTCGTACGGGGGCTGCTGGAGCGCGATCCCGACCGGCGCCTCGGCGCGGCGGACGCCGAGCGGATGCTGCGGGCGTACCTGGAGACCGGCCGCACGCCGGCCGTGCCGGGCGGCGCGGGCGCGGCGGGAGCGCACGGCGCCGGGCGCATCCACCGGATCGGCGCGAGCCGTACGGCGAAGGCCCCGGCGCCCTACACACCGACCCAGCGAGACCTGCCGTACGGCGGACCGCTGCCGTCCGACCCGGCCCGGCCGCCGGCTCAGTCGCCCCCGGCCCGGTCGTCCCCGCGCGGGGTACTGGTGGCGGCGCTGCTCGTCGCCGCGCTGGCCGGGGCCGGTGTGTCGGCCGCGGCACTGCTGCTGCACCGGGACGGTGACGGGGGCGGCGGCACCCCCGGCGGCACGGCGACGAGCCCGGCGACCCGGACCGGCACGAGCGGTACGGCGAGTGCGACCCGCTCCCCGTCGGGTACGGCGCCGTCCGGTACGCGGCCGGTGCCCACGTCCTCACCCGGCGCGCCCCGCCCGACCGGCGCCCCGCACACCGCGCCCTCCGGCTACCGCACGGCCCGCGAGCCGGCCGGCTTCTCCCTCGCCGTACCGGAGGACTTCACCCGCAGCCCGCAGGGCGAGCGCGTCTTCTACCTCTCGCCGGGGCAGACCTTCCGCCTGGGCATCAAGATCACCCAGCCGCAGCCGGGCGGCCCGCAGGGCGTCATGGAGCGGTCGGCCGCGAGCGGGCCCTCCACCAACCCCGGCTACCACGACGGCCGGGTCGTCCCGACCACGCACGCCGGACACCGGGCCGCGCTCTGGGAGTTCAGCTGGAACGGCTACAGCGCGGCGGAGGGCCCCCGCCACACCTACGACCTGTGCTGGGAGGAGGGCGGGCTGTTGTACGACGTCTGGGTGTCGGCGCCGGTGGGGAAGGTGCGGGAGGCCCGGGAGTACTTCGACGTGGCGGTCGACACGTTCTCGGTCACGGGTGTGTGACCGGTTCGCCCTCCCTGTGGCTGCGGGCGCCGGGCGCGCGGTAGAGATGACGCATGAGCACTGACGGGGGAGCCGGGCGGGTCCGGGGCACCGGCCACGGGGCCGACGACACGACGAGTTTTGTTCTGCAACCGCCGAGACCGCGACCGGGTCCGGCCGCCGAGGTCCCCACGGCGCCGGGCCCGGCCCCGCAGGCCGCGGGTCCCGCCTCGGCCGCGTCCGCCGCGGAGCCCGGCGTCGGGCGGCTCGTCGCGGGCCGCTACCGGCTGCTCGGCAAGCTGGGGCACGGCGGCATGGGCACCGTATGGCGGGCCAAGGACGAGACGGTGGACCGTGAGGTCGCCGTCAAGGAACCCCGCGTACCGGACCATCTTCCCGAGCGTGAACGGGCCAACGCCTTCGAGCGCATGCGCCGGGAGGCCCGCGCGGCGGCCCGCCTGGACCATCCCGCGGTGGTGAACGTGCACGACGTCGCGGTCGTCGACGGCCGGCCGTGGATCGTGATGGAGCTGGTGCACGGCCGCACCCTGGGCAGCGCGCTGCGGGAGGGCACGCTGGACGTCCGGGAGGCGGCCCGGATCGGCCTCCATGTCCTCGGCGCGCTGGAGGCGGCGCACGCGGCGGGCGTGCTGCACCGGGACGTCAAGCCCGAGAACATCCTGCTCGGCCGGCACGACCGGGTGGTCCTCACGGACTTCGGCATCGCCTGGATCGAGGGCGACCCACGGCTGACGGACACCGGCGGCTTCGTCGGCTCGCCCGAGTTCATCGCGCCGGAGCGGGTGCTGGGGCAGCGGCCCGGCCCGGCGAGCGACCTGTGGTCCCTGGGCGTGGTGCTGTACACGGCCACGGAGGGCGTGTCGCCGTTCCGCCGCAGCAACACGCCGGCCACCCTCCAGTCCGTCCTCAACGCCACCCCGGCCCCGCCCGTGTCCGCCACCGGCCCGCTGGCCGAGGTCGTCAACGGACTGCTCGCCAAGGACCCCGCGCATCGCCCGACGGCGGACCGGGTCCGCGCCCTGCTGACGGAGGCGGCCAAGCCCCCGGCGCCCCCTGCCCCGACGGCGCCTCCGGCTGCCGCGCGCTCCCGCTCCCGACGCCGTCTCGCCTGGCTGGGTGCCGGCGCGACGGTGGTCGCGGCGGCCGTCACGGCGTACTTCGTCCTCCCCGGCCCCTCCGCGGGCCCGCTGCCCGACGGCTGGGCGAAGCGGCCGGAGAGCAGGCTCGGTGTCACCCTCGCGGTCCCCGCGGGCTACCGGGCCGCCCGGCCGGAGAAGGACGACAGCGACAAGAACTGGGTGACGTACACGGACTGGAGCGGCGGCATCTGGATCCGCCTGCACCTGGAACGCCGGTCGCAGGACTCCCTGGACCGGATCAAGTCCAGCGCGCGGGCCCAGATGTACGACGACAACGAGCAGTTCAAGAGCCAGGGCGACTACGAGCTGGACATGGCCCGGGCCACGCGGACCGCCCCGGACACGGACGCCACGTACCAGGGCTGGCAGGCGGCCGGGAACACGGTCACGTACCCCTCGGACGACTCGGCCGGCCTCCCGCGCGAACTGCGGATCTTCTACTACCGCACCAGGTCCGGGGACATGTACGAACTGGCCGTCGGCTACCCGGGCAAGGGCGACTTCACCGCCCGCGGCCGGGAGGTGGCGAAGGCGGCGATCACCGACCTGGAGATCACGAAACCCTGAGATCGCGGTACCGGCCCGGGGTGATCCCGAACTCCCGGCTGAACGCGTGCGAGAGGGCGTACGGGCTGCCGTACCCCGTCTCCCGCGCCACCGTCGCGAGCGGCGCGTCCGTCTCGCGCAGCCGGGTCGCCGCCAGGGTCAGCCGCCACCAGGTGAGGTACGCCATCGGCGGCCGGCCGACCAGCGCGGTGAACCGGCGGGCCAGGGTGGCCCGGGAGACGCCGGCCTCGGCGGCCAGCCGGCCGGCCGTCCAGGGCGCCGCCGGGTCGGAGTGCAGGGCGCGCAGCGCGGCGGTCGTCACCGGGTCGGACAGCACCGCCGGCCAGGCGCCCGTCTCCGCCTCGGCCATCCAGGCCCGGATCAGGTAGACGAACAGCAGGTCCAGCAGGCTGGGCAGGGCGAGGCAGCCGCCCGGCCGGCGCTCCGCCAGCTCGCCCGCCAACAGGTCGACCGCCGCGCGCAGTTCCGGGTGGCCGCCGACCCGGTGCGGCAGATGCACCACCTGCGGCAGCTCCGCCATCAGGGGGTGCGTACGGCTGCGGTCGAGCCGGTACTTGCCGCACAGCAGCTCCACCTCGGGGCCCGGCCCGGGACGCCCTACGTCCGTGTCCCGCACCTCCTCGAAGGGCACCGCCCGCCGCACCTCGGCCGGCTCCGCCCCCGCGTGCGCCAGCACGTGCCCGGCGCCGTGCGGCAGCAGCACCACGTCCCCCGGACCCAGCGGCACCGGCGCGCCGCCCCCGTCCGGGACGAGCAGACAGGAGCCGCTCAGTACGACATGGAAGCCCGCGCCCTCGTACGGCGCCAGCCGCACGCACCACGCGCCGGCCACCCGCAGCCGGTCGGAGGAGGGGCTGCCCGCCCGGACCGCGGCGATCGCATCGCTGACCACATCCATGAGACGACAGCGTATTCCCCTGCGCCGGTCGAGCATTGGAACGCTCAGCGCGGCCTCCTAGGGTCCTGGGTATGACCGATGACCGTGTACAGAGTTTCCTGATCGGTGACGTCGAGGTGCTCCGCATCGTGGAGTGGCAGGGGCCGTACGTGCCCGCCGCCGACCTGCTGCCGGACGCCGGGCCGGACGTGTGGGAGGCCCATGAGGCGCAGCTCGTCCCGGACCACCGCGAGGCGGACGGGGACCGTGCCGTGGTGGCGCTGCAGACCTGGGTGCTGCGCACCGGCGGCCGGACCGTGCTGGTCGACACCGGTGTCGGCAACGGCAGGGAGCGTCCCGGCAACCCCCTCTTCCACCGGCGGCAGGGCGACTTCCTGGGCCGGCTGGAGCGGGCCGGTGTCCGGCCGCAGGACGTCGACGTCGTGATCAACACCCATCTGCACGCCGACCACGTCGGCTGGAACACCCGGGACGCCGACGGCGAGTGGGTGCCGTCCTTCCCCCGCGCCCGCTACCTCCTCCCGGCCGCCGACGACCACCACTTCGGCCCGGCGGGCGACTACGCGGGCGGCGCGCGTCCCGTGGACCGGCTGGTCTACGAGGACAGCGTCGCGCCCGTGCACCGGGCCGGGCAGGCGGACCTGTGGCAGGACACGTACCGGATCGACGAGCACCTCGTGCTGGAGGCCGCCCCCGGGCACACCCCGGGCTCCTGCGTGCTGCGCGTCGAGTCCGGCGGCGAACGGGCGGTGTTCGTGGGCGACCTGCTGCACAGCCCGGTGCAGATCCTGCGGCCCGAGTGCAGCAGCTGCTTCTGCCTCGACCCGAAGGAGGCGGCCCGGACCCGGCAGCGGGTGCTGGAACGGGCGGCCGAGGAGCGGGCGTTGGTGGTGCCGGCCCACTTCGGCGGGGCCGGGGCGGTTCAGGTGCGCGCGGCCCGGCACGGCTTCAGCCTGCACCGCTGGGCCGTCTGACCGCCCGCTTCGACAACGGCGTGGTGCGCACGGTACTCATGTGCCATGACTGAAGACGGCGAACTCCCGCCCGACGCACGTCTGATCGGCGGCCGTTACCGGCTGGCCGGACGCCTCGGGTCCGGGCCGACCGGGACCGTGTGGCGCGCCCGGGACGAGCGGGGGCAGCGGCTCGTCGCCGTCAAGGAGCCGCTGCTGCCCGGCGATCCGGCCACCGACGAGGAGAGCGGGCGCGTCGCGCACCGGCTCCACCACGAGGCCCGCGCCGCCACCCGGGTACGGCACCCCTCGGCCGTGACGGTGTACGACGTCGTCACCGAGGCCGGGATCCCCTGGATCGTCATGGAACTGGTGGCGGGCGAGTCCCTGCGCGAGGTACTGCGGCGCGGGCCGCTGCCGCCCGCCGAGGCCGCGCGCATCGGGCTCGCCGTGCTCGGCGCGCTGCGCGCCGCCCACGCCGTCGGGATCGTGCACCGGGACGTCAAGCCGGCCAACGTCCTGCTGGAGTCCGGCACCGGACGGGTCGTCGTGACCGACTTCGGCATCGGCGACGGGCACGCGGGCAACGCGCCCTCCGGGTTCGTCGCCCCCGAGCGGGCGGCGGGGCCCGGCGCCGGCCCGGCCTCCGACCTGTGGTCCCTGGGCGCGCTGCTCCGCGCCGCCGTGGGGGACGCGGACGCCGGCCCGCTGGGCCCGCTGCTGGACCGGCTGCACGCCGACGAACCGGCGGCCCGTCCCGGCGCGACGGAGGTCGCCGCCGTACTCCGCGACTACCTCGGCCTCGCCGACGTACCGGATGCACCGGAGCTGCCGACGCAGCCGGCACCGGAGCCGGAGCCGGAGCCGCGCCCGGCGCCCGCGGCCGTCCCCGGTCCCGACGCCCGCCGCCGCACCCCCCTCGGCGCCCTCGGCCTGCTGCTCGCGAGGAAACCCGGGGTCGACTGAGCGCCACCCCGCCAACGCCCTGATCAGCGCATTTACTGCCAGTGATCACTGGCAGTGTGTGAGCACTCGGTGAATCCGCGTTACCGACGGGTACACAAAGCCTGCGCTCCGGCATACCCTGCGCCTCATGACGGACACGCAGGCCCCGGACATCGCCGGTACCAACCCGCTCGCGCCCGCCCCCGAAGGCGCCCGCACCGCCGCCGACGTGGTCACCCCGGAATTGGTGGCCCAGCTCACCAAGGGCGTCGTCGGCTCCGGCCGCACCGCCAACCACACCCCGTTCACCGGCGACAAGCTGGCCGACCTGCCCGAGTCCACCCCGGAGGACGTCGGCAGGGCCTTCGACGCGGCCCGCGCCGCCCAGGCCGTATGGGCGAAGACCCCGGTACGGCAGCGGGCCGCCGTCCTGCTCCGCTTCCACGACCTGCTGCTGGAGCGGCAGGCCGAGGTCCTCGACCTGATCCAGCTGGAGACCGGCAAGGCCCGGCTGCACGCGCACGAGGAGGTGCAGGCCGTCGTCGTCGCGGCCCGGCACTACGGCCGCCGCGCCGCCGCGTACCTGAAGCCCAAGCGGCACGCCGGCGCCGTGCCGACCCTCACCAAGACCCTCGAACTGCGCCACCCCCGCGGGGTGGTGGGCCAGATCGCGCCCTGGAACTACCCGCTGGAGCTGTCCGTCGGCGACGCCCTGCCCGCCTTCGTCGCGGGCAACGCCGTGGTGATGAAGCCCGACACGGAGACCTGCCTCACCGCGCTGTGGGCACGTGACCTGCTCGTCGAGGCCGGACTGCCCGAGGGCGTCTTCCAGGTCGTCATCGGCGAGGGCCCGGTCGTCGGCCCGGAGCTGGTCAAGCGCGCCGACTACGTCTCCTTCACCGGCTCCACCCGCACCGGCCGCGAGGTCGCCGTCGGCGCCGCCTCCCGCCTGGTCGGCGTCTCCCTCGAACTCGGCGGCAAGAACGCCATGCTGGTGCTGGACGACGCCGACATCGAGAAGGCCGCCGCCGGAGCCGTCCGCGCCTGCTTCTCCTCCGCGGGCCAGCTGTGCATCTCCATCGAGCGGCTGTTCGTCCACGAGTCCGTCGCCGACGCCTTCCTGGAGCGGTTCGCCGCCCGCACCAAGGCCATGCGGCTCGGCAACTCCCTCGCCTACGGCGCCGACATGGGCTCGCTGGTCGGCGAACGGCAGCTGGAGACCGTCGAACGGCATGTCCAGGAGGCCGTCGCCAAGGGCGCGAAGGTGGTCGCGGGCGGTGTGGCCCGCCCCGACATCGGCCCCTACTTCTTCGAACCCACGATCCTGGACGGCGTCGAGCCCGCCATGGCCGTCTGCGAGGAGGAGACCTTCGGCCCGGTCGTCTCGGTCTACCGCTTCGGGACCGACGACGAGGCCGTCGAACGCGCCAACGCCACGCCGTACGGCCTGAACGCGTCCGTCTGGACGACGAACAGCCGCCGCGGCCTGGACGTCGCCGCCCGCCTGCGCACCGGCACGGTCAACGTCAACGAGGGCTACGCCCCCGCCTACGGCAGCGCCCAGTCCCCGATGGGCGGCATGAAGGACTCCGGTCTCGGCCGCCGCCACGGCTCCGAGGGCATCCTCAAGTACACGGAGGCCCAGACGGTGGCCCAGCAGCGACTGCTGCCGATGGCACCGTCGCTGGGGATGGACGACGAGGGCTACGCCCGCTTCATGAGCACGAGCCTTCGCCTGATGAAGGCGTTCCGTTTCCGCTAGACAACCGCGTTCGCACCACCCGGTTCTCAACGAGGAGAGCACGTGTCGCAGGAGAAGTCTGTCCAGACCCGGGACGACGACGGGTACGACTACGACGTCATCGTCGTGGGTTCGGGGTTCGGCGGCTCGGTGTCCGCCCTGCGCCTCACCGAGAAGGGGTACAAGGTGGGCGTCCTGGAAGCCGGCCGCCGCTTCACCCGCGCCGGGCTCCCGAAGAACTCCTGGGACCTCAAGAACTACCTCTGGGCCCCGAAGCTCGGCATGTACGGCATCCAGCGCATCCACCTGCTGGGCAATGTGATGGTGCTGGCCGGCGCGGGCGTCGGCGGCGGTTCACTGAACTACGCCAACACCCTCTACGTACCGCCGAAGCCCTTCTTCGACGACCCCCAGTGGCGGCACATCACCGACTGGCAGGAGGAGTTGAACCCGTACTACGACCAGGCCCGGCGCATGCTCGGCGTACGGCTCAACCCCACCATGACCCCCTCCGACGTCCACCTGAAGGCGGCGGCCCAGCGGATGGGCGTCGGCGACACCTTCCACCTCGCGCCGGTGGGCGTGTTCTTTGGCGACGGCAAGGACGCGGACGGGAAGGCGAAGGCCGGGCCGGGCGAGCAGGTGAAGGACCCGTACTTCGGCGGCGCCGGCCCCGACCGGAAGGCCTGCACCGAGTGCGGCGAGTGCATGACCGGCTGCCGGCACGGCGCGAAGAACACCCTCAACGAGAACTACCTGTACCTCGCCGAGAAGGCGGGCGCGGTCGTCCACCCCATGACGACGGTCGTGTCCGTCACGGACGACTCCCGGGGCGGCTACGCGGTGGCCACCCTGCCGACGGACCAGAGGAAGAAGGGCAAGGGCCGGATCCTCACCGCCCGCAGGGTGATCCTCGCGGCCGGGACCTACGGCACCCAGACCCTGCTGCACCGCATGAAGGCCGGCGGCCAGCTGCCGTACCTGTCCCAGCGGCTGGGCGACCTGACCCGCACCAACTCCGAGGCGCTGGTCGGCGCGCAGACCGACAGCCGCCGCTACCGCAGGGCGACCGGCGCGCCGAAGGCCGACTTCACGCGGGGCGTCGCCATCACGTCCTCGATCCACCCCGACGAGAACACCCACATCGAGCCGGTCCGCTACGGCAAGGGCTCCAACGCGATGGGCGGCCTGTCGATCCTCCAGGTGCCGTACGCGGAGGGCTCCTCGCGCGTGCTCGGCTGGCTGGCGAACGCGGCCCGGCACCCGCTGCTGGTGGCCCGCTCCCTGTCCAACCGGCGCTGGTCGGAGCGGACCATCATCGGCCTGGTCATGCAGTCCCTGGACAACTCGCTGATCACGTACCTGAAGCCCGGCGGCGTCGGCAAGGGCCTGCTCACCGCCCGGCAGGGGCACGGGGCGCCGAACCCCAAGCAGATCAAGGCCGCGACCGAGGCCGCCTCCGCGCTCGCCGCCGAGATCAACGGCTTCGCCGGCAGCAACGTCGGCGAGCTGATGGGCACCCCGCTCACCGCGCACTTCCTCGGCGGCTGCCCCATCGGCGACTCCGCGCAGACGGGCGTGATCGACCCGTACCACCGGCTCTACGGCCACCCCGGCATCTCGGTCGTGGACGGCGCCGCGGTCTCGGCGAACCTGGGGGTGAACCCCTCGCTGACGATCACCGCGCAGGCCGAGCGGGCGATGTCGTTCTGGCCGAACAAGGGCGAGGAGGACCCGCGGCCGGCGCCGGGAGCGGCGTACGAGCGGCTGAAGCCGGTGGAGCCCAAGGCCCCGGCGGTCCCGGCGGACGCCTTCGGCGCGCTGCGGCTGCCGTTCCTGGGGATGCCGGCGGTGCCGCCGAAGAAGTGAGCGGAGCGGGCCCGGAACGGCGAAGAGGGACCTGCATCCCCCTCCGAAGGCAGGTCCCTCTCAGCTTTTCTTGATCCGGCAGGTTTGATCAGCGAAAAGCGCGAAGGGTTGCTCCGGTTGTGCAGGGTTTCCCTGTGATGTGGGTCACGTCGGTGGATGCCGGTCGCGGGCAGGACCTCGTGGGCATGACGAAGGGCCCCGCGGGACGGAGAGACCGCGGGGCCCTTCGTGCAGTCAGCACCGGCGTCAGGGCAGCGCCGGTGCCTGGGAACGGCGCCGGGGGGTTGCGCCGCTTGTTCCTGTGCCCTGGTGACCTGTCTGCAGTTTTCCGCCGGCCGGCCCCGGGCGTCCCCGGGGCCGGCCGTTCTCTTGGATGACCGGGCTGCTGTCCCCTGCCGTCCGGTCACTTTCTGGAGCGAGGTCCCACGACATACGGCACGACCCGTACGCCTCATCGCCCCAGTGAGCCACGCGTGGTTCTGTCGGGCCCGCCCCTGGCTGGCACGGACACCCCCTCAACGAGGCGGTGCGCGGCCCGGTCACGCGCCGTACGGGTGAGAGCGGCACCGAACTCAGATGCGACCCCGGCACAGCTCCAGCAGGGTCATGGCGAGGGCGGTGCCGGGCTTGCCGAGGGCGTCCCGGTAGCGGCCGAGGATCTCCATCTCGCGGGACAGGTGCACCCGGCGCCCGCCGGAGGCGATCCGGGTCTGCTGGACGACGGCGGAGACGGCCATCCGCTCCTGGACGAGGCCGATGATCCGGTCGTCGAGCGCGTCGATGCGCTCACGGGCGTCGGCGATGGTCTGTTCCGGGGTGAGCGTGGTCATGGTTCGGGGCTCCTCAAGGAGTGAGTGCCCCGGAACGGCAGGACCCGGGAGAACGACAGACGCCCCGGGCCTTGTCGGCCCGGGGCGCCTGGGAAGTCGCTTGGCGGTTGGCTCAAGCAGCACGACCATGGCAGCCGGCGGGCCGGGTGCCATAGGTAAAGAAGAAGGTCGTCTGCGTGAACACGGGGCCAGTATGCCACGGCTGCCCACGCGAGCCGCCTTCCCGCCCCACCCCGTTAGACTCGGTAGCACAGACCCCCGCCCGACCACCAGAAGGCACCCCGTGTCATCAGCGACTCCCACTGCCGCCACCCCCGACACCGTCCTGGTCGTCGACTTCGGCGCGCAGTACGCCCAGCTCATCGCCCGTCGCGTCCGCGAGGCGCGGGTCTACAGCGAGATCGTGCCGAGCACCATGCCGGTCCAGGAGATGCTCGCCAAGAACCCCGCGGCGATCATCCTCTCCGGCGGCCCCTCGTCCGTGTACGAGGAGGGCGCCCCCCGCCTCGGCCGCGAGCTCTTCGAGGCCGGCGTCCCCGTCTTCGGCATGTGCTACGGCTTCCAGCTGATGGCGCAGGTCCTCGGCGGCACCGTCGACAACACCGGGGCGCGCGAGTACGGCCGTACCGACCTGCACGTCTCCCGCACGTCCTCCACCCTCTTCGAGGGCACCCCGGCCGAGCAGCACGTGTGGATGTCGCACGGCGACGCCTGCTCCGCCGCCCCCGAGGGCTTCACCGTCACCGCGTCCACGGACGTCGTCCCGGTCGCCGCCTTCGAGAACGACGAGAAGAAGCTCTACGGCGTCCAGTACCACCCCGAGGTCATGCACTCCACGCACGGCCAGCAGGTGCTGGAGCACTTCCTCTACCGCGGCGCGGGTCTGACCCCCTCCTGGACCACCGGCAACGTGATCGAGGAGCAGGTCGCCGCGATCCGCGAGCAGGTCGGCGACAAGCGCGCCATCTGCGGTCTGTCGGGCGGTGTGGACTCCGCCGTCGCCGCCGCCCTCGTCGCGCGCGCGATCGGCGACCAGCTGACCTGCGTGTACGTCGACCACGGTCTGATGCGCAAGGGCGAGACCGAGCAGGTCGAGAAGGACTTCGTGGCCGCGACCGGCGTCAAGCTGGTCGTCGTGGACGCCGAGGAGCGCTTCCTGACCGCGCTCAAGGGCGTCAGCGAGCCCGAGGAGAAGCGGAAGATCATCGGCCGCGAGTTCATCCGCGTCTTCGAGCAGGCGCAGGCTGACATCATCGCCGACGAGGGCCCGGCCGTGGAGTTCCTGGTCCAGGGCACCCTGTACCCGGACGTGGTCGAGTCCGGCGGCGGCACCGGCACCGCCAACATCAAGTCGCACCACAACGTCGGCGGCCTGCCCGAGGACCTCGAGTTCCAGCTGATCGAGCCGCTGCGCAAGCTGTTCAAGGACGAGGTCCGCATGGTCGGCCAGGAGCTGGGCCTGCCGGAGGAGATCGTCCAGCGCCAGCCCTTCCCGGGCCCCGGCCTCGGCATCCGCATCGTCGGCGAGGTCACCAAGGAGCGCCTGGACCTCCTCCGCGAGGCCGACGCCATCGCCCGCGAGGAGCTGACCGCGGCCGGCCTGGACCGCGACATCTGGCAGTGCCCGGTGGTCCTGCTCGCCGACGTCCGCAGCGTGGGCGTCCAGGGCGACGGCCGCACCTACGGCCACCCGATCGTCCTGCGCCCGGTCTCCTCCGAGGACGCCATGACCGCCGACTGGTCCCGGCTGCCGTACGACGTCCTCGCCCGCATCTCGACCCGGATCACCAACGAGGTCCGGGACGTCAACCGGGTCGTCCTCGACGTGACGTCGAAGCCGCCGGGCACCATCGAGTGGGAGTAGTCCCGCTCGCTGTGAAGGTCATGTCCGCTTGAGCGTGCGCACCGGCGCTCCGGGCTTCCAGACCTGGGCGACCAGATACGTGTCGTCCTCGACGTAGGTCCGTACGACCTCCGTCAGCTCGGTGCGGAAGAGGTGGAACGGCTGCGGCGGTTCCACCTCTTTCACGTACGCGGCCCTGGCCGTGCCCTCCACGACCTCGAAGGCCCGCCCGCTGATCCGGACGTCCCCGCCGCTCATGCCCGTCCCGTCCCCGGGGTTGGCCTGGAGCGTGAAGCGCGGATCGCGGCGCAGGTCGAGGGCCTTGAGAGAGCCCGGCATCATGCCGAGCCACAGCTCCCCGCCCAGGAACCGCACCTCCAGCCCACAGGTGCGGGGCGAGCCGTCCTTGCGGAGGGTCGCGAGGATGTGATGCCGGTACGCGCCGAAGCGCTCCTCGGCGGTCTTCGCCAGTTCGGGTACGGCGGTGCTGAAGGCTTCCCAGTCCATGCGGACCAGTCTCACCGGGAATCCAGACATCTTCTGTCCGGTATCCGCCGCGTACGGCATCTTTACAAACCGGCTCTGCCCTTTCGCGCCGGTCAGCGGTACCTTCCGGCCCGTACGCCATGCCAGTACGGGAGGATCTATGCACGGGCCCACCCCGCCCCTGCCGCTGTCCACGGACCAGCTGCAGTTCGCCATGCCGCCGATGCACGACTCGGCCGAGGACGAACGCAGGCACCGCAAGGAGCGGCTCGCGGGCGCCCTGCGGATCTTCGGGCGGGCCGGGTTCGAGGACGGCGTGTCCGGGCACATCACGGCCCGGGACCCGGAGTTCACCGACTGCTTCTGGGTCAACCCCTTCGGGATGCCGTTCCGGCACGTCACCGTCGGCGATCTGGTGCTGGCCAACCAGGACGGGCAGGTCGTCGAGGGCCGTTACCACGTCAACCAGGCCGCGTTCACCGTGCACGTCCAGGTGCACACCGCCCGCCCCGATGTCGTGTCCGTCGCCCACTGCCACTCCGTGCACGGCCGCGCCCTCGCCGCCCTCGGCGACCTCATCGACCCCATCACCCAGGAGAGCTGCGCCTTCTACGAGGACCTCGCCCTCTACGACGCGTACACCGGTGTCACCGTGGACGCCGAGGAAGGCCGCCGGATCGCCGCCGCCCTGGGCTCCCGCAAGGCGCTCGTGCTGCGCAACCACGGGCTCCTCACCGTCGGGGACTCGGTGGACGCGGCAGCCTGGTGGTTTCTCTCCCTGGACCGGTCCGCCCAGGTGCAGCTGCTGGCGAAGGCGGCGGGCCGGCCGGTGCTCATCGACCACAAGGCAGCCGTCGCCACCCGTGAGCAGCTCGGCGGCGACCTGGTGGCCTGGATCAACTACCAGCCGCTGTGGCAGGACATCTGCCGCAGCGAACCCGACCTGCTCAGCTGAGGCCGCCGCCGGCCGCACCACGGGAGCCGCTGTCCGGCCGGAGCCGCCGGTCAGCCGAAGCCCCTGAGGATGACCGCCTTGGTCGCCGCGAACTCCTCGTCCGTGAGCACCCCCTCCCGGTGCAGCTCGCCCAACTCCCGCAGACGGCGCAGCAGGACGTCGTGGTGGCCGTCCCGCCCCGGTACGGCGGCCCGTACCGGATGCCGGCCGGCCGGTGCCTCGCCACCTCGGGTGGAGGGATGCGGCAGCCGCGCGGTGACGGCCGCCGCGACCAGCGCTGTCAGCAGATCCCGCCGGACACTGCCCCACAGGTCCAGGGCGTACGGGTCCCGCTCGGACGGCAGCTTGGAGAACACCGTCTCCCGGGTCACGAACCGCAGAAACCCGTCCTCGTACCCGGAGTTGGGCAGCCACTCCACCTGCACCAGATCCGCGAGCCCGATGATCCGCGGGCCGGTCGCGCGCTTGATCCGGTCGGAGGTGTCCGCCCAGTCGATGCGCACCTGGCCGCCGTCGAACGACACCGTGCCGTCGGAGGACCGCACCGACACCGGCACCGGCGGCCCCGGCAGCAGATAGCCGGCCGTCGGCTCCCGGGGGACCTGGTCGAGGAGCAGCGCCTGCCGGATCTCCTCGGCGACGTACTCCGCGACTCCCGAACGGTCCGCGTCCACCGTCAGCCGGTAGGGATCGGCCGCCTCCGGCAGCCGGCCGCCGGTGGCCTGCAGCAGGGGGTCGGCGCCCTCGCGCAGCCGCATCCGCAGCCGGCCCCGCCTGCGCTCCGGCTCGTAGACGACACCCGAGACCGCCTCCAGCGGTACGACGATCTCCCCGTACGTCTGCCGGAACAGCGGCACGGAGCGGTGCAGTCCCGGGGTGATCCGGATCGTGCTGCCGTCGAAGGCCCAGGTCCCGTCCCGCTGGATGATCTCGGCCATACGGAGATTCTCGCAGCCGGGTCAACACGGCGGCCCCGGCTTCACCCGCGGTGACCCGGCCCCGTCCTCCCGAACGGTCTGATGTAGGGCACAATTCGCTGGCAACACAGGGGAGTTGCCGGACCGTCGTGCGCACCACGGGCGCCGGCGGCCGGGTCGGCAGGTCGTGCGGAAGGCGGGCGTCGGGCGTGGCGGTGCAGGAGGCGAGAGGGGACACGGATGCCGAGGGCGTCCACGAGGGCGGCTGCACCTGCGGGGACTGTCCGCACGGTGCCCGGGAGGGGCACCGGCGGGCCGTCGCCGCGTTCCTGCGCCGGCGTGACGAGTTCGCCGCCGGCCGGGGCCTGCCGGCGGCCGTGGCCCACTCGGCCTCGGCGTCCCGCCAGTGGGTCTCCGAGGAGCTGACCCAGCGGGCCGAGGCCGTCGCCGAACAGGGCCGGGCCGAGGGCACGGTCCGGCTCGCCCGGCTGTGGCTGCGGACGGTGTGCACCGTGTGGGGCGCGGTCACCGTGCTCCTGCTCGCCGAGGCGCTCACCGCGATCGGCGCGGGCTGGACCGGCGCCCGCACCGCGGCCCTGCTCGCCGCGCTCGTCGTCGCCGGCGCGCTGAGCGCTGCCTGCTTCTTCCACCGGGCGCGCGGCGGAGCGCTCGCGCCGGTGATCGGTGAGGACAACCGCATCTCCACCTCCCGTACCGTTGCCGCCTGCTGGGTGATGTTCGTCGGTTACGCCGTCCTGCTGCTCGCCGCCCGCCTGGCCGCCGCCTCCGACCACGCCGAACGCGACGCCCTGATCTCCGGCCTCGATCTGGCGCGCGGCGCGGGCGTGGTGACCGTCCTCGCCGTGGTGTGCGGCATCGCCGTCCTGGTCCGCCGGGTGGTGGGCCTGCGCATCCTCGCCCAGCGGCTGCAGAAGGTGCCGGCCCACCGCCCGCGCGCCGCCGACCTGCTCACCGACGACTCCGGCCGGGGCGCCTTCGCCGACATCCAGTACGTCGCCATCAGCGCCGTGGCCCTGCTGTTCGCCGCCGTACGGCTGGCCCGCCGCCCCGACCAGCTGCCCGACCTGCCCTGGGGCCTGGGCGTGGTCGTGCTGATCTCGGCCGCGACCTACCTGGCCGGCAAGTACGCCGAGGGCGGCCGGCCGGTGATCCTCTCGGTGGTCCGCGCCCGCGAGCCCGGCGACCTGGACGGCCCGGTCCGCACCGGCGACGACATCGAGATCCGCGGCTCCGGCTTCGTCCCGCCCGGCGCCCAGACCGCCGACCGGCTCTCCCGGACGGTCGTCCGCATCGGCACGGTCGACGTCCACGTCCCCCTCGTCCCCGTCGCGGGCGGCTTCCGCAACCCCACGGACAGCACCCTGACCGTGCCCGTCCCCGCGGACGTCGAGCCCGGCGCGGTGGACGTCCAGGTGGTGACCGCGGCCGGCGTGGCCACCAACCGGTACCCCCTCCAGGTGACGGAGTGAACGCCGGGAGAGGCCGCACGGACGCCCGAAATCCGGAAAATCGTCCGGGTGAGGATTGAACTGGCTCCCTTCGTCATACGTATCGTCATGTGAGGAGTGGCACGGCGGGCGAGAGGCGGCTGGCAGCGATGACTCACGGGATGCGGACGGAGAGGCACACCACCCGGCTGGACGGCCCCCGCGGCTGGCGCGACACGGCCGCCCATTACGCCCTGCTGCCGCTCCGCGTCTTCCTGGGCGTCACCTTCATCTACGCCGGCCTGGACAAGCTCACCGACAGCGCGTTCCTGCAGTCCGGCGGCGCCGGCTCGATCGGCGAGACCATGCGCGGGGCCCATGACTCCGCCGCGATCCCGGCCCTGGTCGATCTGGCCCTGAAGAGCCCGGTCGGCTTCGGCTACGCCATGGCCCTCGGTGAGCTGGCCGTCGGCATCGGCACCCTGCTCGGTCTGCTCGGCCGGCTGGCCGCTCTCGGCGGCGCGCTGATCTCGCTCAGCCTCTGGCTGACGGTGAGCTGGGCGACCACCCCCTACTACCTCGGCAACGACCTCGCCTACCTGATGGCCTGGCTCCCCCTGGTCCTCGCCGGCGCACCCTACCTCTCGCTGGACGCGGCCTGGCGGGCCCGGCGACGGTCCGGCGGCTTCCGCTAGGGCCGCTCTTTCGGACACCTAGCCGCGCTCGGCGCCGCCGCGTCTGCGTATCCCCCGGGCCAGCGCGGCCGTGACACCGGCCAGGCAGAGGCCGCCCACGACCAGCGGGACGACCACGAACCACGGCGTGTCCCACAGGCCGCCCGCGTCCCCCGCGTAGACCACACCCGTGACGGTGAGGAAGAGCCCGGCGACCAGCTTCCCGGGCTGGAACTCATGACGCAGCACGGCTGACCTCCACCTGTCCCACCCCGACGCCGAGCGTCAGATCCAGCGTGCCGGACCTCCCGGCACCCTTGGCCGGTGCCAGCGTCACGTCCTTGTGCCTGCCGGGCTGCACGTCCACGTCCTTTCCGCTGTCCCCGGGCAACCGGATGTCGCCCACTCCCACATCGATGCTCATCTTCACCGTCGCGTCCGCCGGCACGATCACCTTCAGCTGTCCCGCACCCACCCGGGCGTCCGTGGCGACCGTCTGCCCCTGACCCGGGTGCACCCGGGTCAGATCCAGGGTGCCCCGCCCGGTGCCGAGGTCGTACCCGGACCGCACCTGGGCCGTCGCGGCCGGCTTCCAGGACGTCTCCCGCCAGTGAGTGGTGATGTCCCGGGGCAGGGCCGCCGCCCCGGCGAGCAGGGCCGCCGTGACCAGTGCCAGGAACACCGTCCCGGCCCCGGTCCGGCCCAGGACCGCGCTGCCGGCGATGCCCAGCCCGAACACCGCGAGCGCGCACGCCAGACCGGTCTGCAGGCTGGTGCCCAGCGGGTGCGTGTCCCAGCTGAGACCGGTGCCCAGGCCGCCCGCCAGCAGGGCGAACAGGAACACCCAGCCGCCGATCCAGCGGGGGCCGCGCGGTCTCGGGGGCGCGGCGCGCGGCGGCTGTATCGCCCCGGGGTGTGTCCAGGGGGTGGCCATGCCGACGTCCACGACCGAGAGCAGGTCCCGCTCGCGGGCGTCGTCCGGCCCCCACAGATAGCCGGTGCCGCCGACATGGGTGCCGTCCTTGACGATCGGGTCCCGCCACCAGGAGGGGTAGGTGGTGACGACCGGCGGCGCCTGGGCCTCCGGCGGGGCGTCGGCGGCGGCCTGCGCGGCCAGGGGATCGGGATCGGCGGCGCCACGGCGCCGCGACCAGTACCCCGCGCCCGCGAGCAGCAGCGAGAGCACCGTGGCGAACGCCAGCACTCCGCCGTTTCTCAGCATCGTCAGGAAGATCCCGCAGCCGACCAGTGCGAACAGCACGGCGGCCAGCGCCTGGCCGTCGACCCGGCCCGTGAAGAGCTTGCGCAGCTCGTTCTCCTCCTCGTCCTCGTACGGCACCAGGAGCCAGACGAAGCCGTAGAAGATGAGGCCGAGGCCGCCGGTCGCGGACAGCACGGCCAGGGTGATCCGGAAGATCACCGGGTCCATGTCGGTCTGCCGCCCCAGTCCCGCGCACACGCCCGCGACCATCTTGTGCCCGCGGTCGCGCCGGAACCGGGCCGGGACCTCAGGGGCCTCCGGCTGCTCCGGCTCGTCGGCGGGGGACCGGGTGCCGGTCCGGGAGCGGGAGTCCGAGTGGGCGTGGGAGTCCGAAGGGGCGTGGGCGTCCGTGCCCCCGGTGCCGGTGTTGCTGTCGGCGGGGGTGCCGGTGCCGGCCGCTCCTGTCTCTCCCGTCGCGGCGGGCGCGGCATCCGTCGGTCCGGTGCCCGGGGCCGGGCGCGGGCCGGTGCCGGGTCCCGGACCCGTCGCGGCGTGCTCGTGATCCGTCATGCGTCCATGGTGACGGCCCGGCCGCCGCGACGGCAGTCGGGACGACCCTGGGCCAACCCTGAAATCGGCCCTGAGACGGGACGGGGAACCGTTCGAGCGGCGCGGATCGCCGTGGACCGGTGCACGATCCGCCCACCCGGACCGGCCCCGGCGGAAGATCAGGGGCGTCTCGGGGGCCGACCCTGATGCTCTGCCCGGCCGGTCGTGTGACCATCGTTGGCATGCCGGAAGCCGCAAGCCTGCCACTCGACGACCCGCGGCCTCCGCGCAAGCTCTACCGCAGCAGCGACGGACGCTGGCTCGGCGGAGTGGCGCGGGGCCTCGCCGGGCATCTCGGGCTGCCCGTCGTCTGGGTGCGGCTCGCCTTCGTCGGCCTGTTCATGGCCGACGGACTCGGCGCGCTGCTGTACGCGGCGTTCTGGTTCTTCGTACCGCTCGGCATCGGCGGCGTCGGCGACCAGAAGCCGTCGCTGGTGGGCACCGAGGCCTCGCCGGACGGCCGCCGCAGACTGGTGGCCCGCAAGCCGGACCGGGGACAGATCGTCGCGCTGCTCCTCATGGTCATCGTGTCGATGGTCTTCGTGGGCAGCGTCAACCTGGGCAGCGCGGCCAAGGCGTACCTGGTGCCCGCCGTGCTCGTCGCGGCCGGTGTCGCCCTCGTCTGGCGCCAGGCGGACAACGCCCGCCGGGCCCGCTGGGTCGAGGCCGGCCGGCGGCGCCGCACCCTCACCCTGCTGCGCGCGGCCGGCGGCGTCCTCCTCGTCACGGCCGGTGTCTCCGCCGTCTTCGTGCTCCAAGGCTCGACCGCCCACCTCGGCGCGGTTCTCCAGGCCGCGCTCGCCGTCCTCGTCGGTATCACCCTGCTCGCCGGCCCCTACCTGGTCCGCATGACCCAGGACCTGTCCGAGGAACGGCTGATGCGCATCCGCGCCCAGGAGCGCGCCGAGGTCGCCGCCCACGTCCACGACTCCGTGCTGCACACCCTCACCCTGATCCAGCGCAACGCCGACAACGCGAGCGAGGTGCGCCGCCTCGCCCGCGCCCAGGAGCGCGACCTGCGCACCTGGCTCTACAAGCCGGAGGGCACCGGCAAGGACGAGGCCGACGAGCCGGACACGGTCGCCGAGGCGGTGCGGCGCAATGCCGCCGAGGTGGAGGACAAGCACGGTGTGCCCATCGAGGTCGTGATCGTCGGCGACTGCCCGCTCGACGAGAAGACCGCCGCGCAGATGCAGGCCGCGCGCGAGGCGATGGTGAACGCCGCCAAGTACGGTGGCGAGGGCGGCGCCGTACAGGTCTACGCCGAAGTCGAGGGGAGGACGGTCTTCGTGTCCGTGCGGGACCGCGGCCCTGGCTTCGACCTCGACGCGATACCCGCCGACCGCATGGGCGTCAGAGAATCGATCATCGGCCGCATGGAGCGAAACGGCGGCACGGCCCGGCTGCGGGCGGTGCCGGGCGGCGGTACGGAGGTCGAGCTGGAGATGGAGAGGGCGGAGAAGACGTCATGAGCGATGCGACCGAGGCGAACGGCACGGCGGGAGCGGCGGAGGCGGCCGGGTCCGGCCGGCCCGACGGGGGCTCTGGCGGGCGGCATGTGCGGGTGGTGCTCGTGGACGACCACCGGATGTTCCGCACCGGCGTCCAGGCCGAGATCGGCCAGACCGCCGAGACCGGTGTCGAGGTGGTCGGCGAGGCCGCGGACGTCGACCAGGCGGTCACCGTCATCACCTCGACCCGGCCCGAGGTGGTCCTCCTCGACGTCCATCTGCCGGGCGGCGGCGGAGTCGAAGTGCTGCGCCGGTGCGCCGCGTTGATGGCGGACGCCGAGCAGCCCGTCCGCTTCCTCGCGCTGTCCGTGTCGGACGCGGCGGAGGACGTGATCGGGGTGATCCGCGGCGGCGCCCGCGGCTATGTCACCAAGACCATCACCGGCACCGACCTGGTCGACTCCATCTTCCGCGTGCAGGAGGGCGACGCCGTCTTCTCCCCGCGGCTGGCCGGGTTCGTCCTGGACGCCTTCGCCTCCACCGACGCCCCGCCGGTGGACGAGGACCTGGACCGCCTCACCCAGCGGGAGCGCGAGGTGCTGCGCCTGATCGCCCGTGGCTACGCCTACAAGGAGATCGCCAAGCAGCTGTTCATCTCGGTGAAGACGGTCGAGTCGCATGTGTCGGCGGTCCTGCGCAAGCTCCAGCTGTCCAACCGGCACGAGCTGACCCGCTGGGCGACCGCGCGCCGGCTGGTCTGACCCGCCCGCAACGCCTGCCCGTCACGCCACCCTGGTCGCCCCGGCGAACGGCATCTGGTCGATCGGGGCCAGGCGGACCGGCGCCGAGGGGTTCGGCGCGTGGATCATCTGGCCGTTGCCCACGTAGATGCCGACGTGACTGATCCCGGAGTAGAAGAACACCAGGTCCCCGGGCTGGAGTTCGGAGCGGGAGACCCGCCGGCCCGCGTTGATCTGGGCGTAGGTGGTGCGGGGCAGGGAGATGCCGGCGGAGCGGTAGGCGGCCTGGGCCAGGCCCGAGCAGTCGAAGGCGTTCGGGCCGGTGGCGCCCCACACATAGGGGCTGCCGAGCTTGCCGTAGGCGTAGGAGACGGCCGCCGCGGCGCGCGCGGTGGGGGCCGGTACCGAACCGGCCCGCTCCAGCGGCTCCCGCGGGTCCGCGGCCGACCGGGAGGCGCGTCCGGCCGTGCCGTCGGCACCGGTGACCTCGGCCCGCTGCCGCGGAGTCAGCCGCGCCAGCAGTCGCCGGGCCTCGTCCAGCTTGCCGACGACGGTCTTCTTCTGCCGCTTCAGCTCGGCCTGCCGTGACCGCAGTGACGTCAGCTCGATGCGCGCGGCACCGCGCAGCCGCTCGATCTCCCGCAGCTGCCGGCGCACCCGCGACACCGCGCCGGCCTGCCGGTCACCGACCCGCTCCGCGAGCGCGGCGCCGTCCAGGTACCGGTCGGGATCGCTGGAGAGGGCCAGTTGCCAGGCCGGGTCGATGCCGCCGTCCCGGTACTGCGCCGCCACCATCGAACCCAGCGCGTCCCGGGCGGAGTTGAGCTTCTCCTGACCGCGGGCGGTCTCTTCCTGGAGCGCGCTCAGCCGCCGCTGGGCCGAGTCCGACTCCTCCTTCGCCCCGTTGTACTTCTCGGTGGCGGCCTCGGCCTCCCGGTACAACGTGTCCACCTTGGCCTTCACCTGCGCCTGCGTCAGCTGCGGCGCGGCGTTCGCCGTCCCGTCGAAGCCGGTCGCGGTGGCCGCGCCCGCCAGGGCGAGAGTGGCGGCCGTCCGGGCCGCGTGGCCGCTGAGCGGGCGTTGCGGGGGCTTGCGGTGCGCTGCCACCTGGACTGTCACGTCCTTCCGTACGACTCGTACGAGCGAGCGGTCAGTACGCCCCGCGGCGGCCCGCACAGGGGGATCGGGCCGCCGCCGGGCCTTTCTCGGCGGTGGTGGCCGGCTGCCGTCCCGGTCCGGGCGGCGGTGGGGAGCCGGTCACCTGGGGGAGGACGCTAGGCCGGACGGTGACAAGCAGGTAACGCGGTGTACGGAACTGGCTGTGACAGACCGGGAAGTGACCATATGTGACCGCGCGGCCGGGTCGGCATCGTCACCTTCACGCAGCGTGGTGATCGAAGCACGGAAAGCGGGACAGGCGGGAGGTGTGGGGTGCTATAGGGCGCATATATGCAAGACCCGCGGTGCGTGGCCACACACCGTCACAGCGCCCCCTCCCGGCCGCCGGACGGTGGGCCCGGTGGCGGGAGGCGTGGTGGCTCCTCGTTAGGCTCCGGCTCCATGGACGTACTCATCCATCTCTTCGTCGGCCTGCACATCATCGGCATCGCCGCGCTGCTCGGCGGCTTCCTCACCCAGATGAAGGCGATGGGCCAGGGCACGGCCCGGTTCGTGCCCGGGATGCTGCACGGCGCGCTGACCATGCTGGTCACCGGCGTGGCTCTCGTCGGCCTCGACCAGGCCGACGGTCACCACGTCAACAACATCAAGATCGGCGTGAAGCTGGCCCTGCTGATCGTGATCCTCGGCCTGGTCTACGTGAAGCGGGACGAGGAGCGGATCGACAAGGGGATCTTCGGGCTGGTCGGCCTGCTGACCATGGCCAACATCTTCATCGCCGTCCTCTGGACCTGATCCCCGTCGCGCTCGGTCAGCCCGGCCGTACCACGCTGTGGACGGCCGCCCCGCCGACGCCGGAGACCGGCTCCTCGCGGACGTACGCCCCCGGCCGGGGAGCGTGGATCATCATGCCGTCACCGGTGCAGAGCCCGACATGGCTGACGTCGTCACGGAAGAACACGAGGTCGCCGGGGCGGGCCTCGTCCGGCGGGACCGGGGTGCCGGCGTCGGCCTGCTCGCGCGCGGTGCGCGGGAGGGTGACGCCGGCGGACTTCCAGGCGGCCTGGGTGAGGCCCGAGCAGTCGTAGGAGCCGGGACCGGCGGTGCCCGCCAGACACGGCTTGCCGAGCTGGGCGCGGGCGAAGGCGATGGCTTTCCTGGCCTTGCTCGCGTACGTGCCGGACGGTGTCGCGGCGCCCTGGGCGGTCTGCTGCGCCAGCAGCACGCGCGCGTGGGCGAGCTTTTTCTGAACGGCGGCCTTGGCCGCCTTCGGACCGCTCGCGGCGGCTTCCCGCGGGCTGCCGGCCGATGTCACAGCGGCGGTGCCGGACGCGGCCGGGGCATCGCCCATGTCCCGAACCGGCACGGCGCCCGGCGTGTCCCGAAGGGGCGAGGCCGTGCGCGCGCCCGGTACGGACGGGGTGGCGGCCTGGTCCCGTCCTGGCTGAGTCATCCCCGTGTCCCGTACGTATGGAGGGATGTCCTGGTCCCGCACGGGCGAGGCAGGGGCCGCATCCCGCACGGACGGCGTGGAAGGCGTGGACGGCACGGACGGCGGTGTGCCGCGCGTGTCCCTCACGGGCGCCGTCGGGGTGGTGTCCGGGGCCGGCGTGGAGCCGCGCTGGGCCGGGACCGCCCCCCGCTGGGCGGGCAGGCCACGGCCCTGGGCGCGCCGGGCGACCTCGTCGCGGAGCCGTTGGAGACTGTCCGCGCGGCGCCGTGAATCCTCGGCCCGCTCGGCCTGCCGCGCCCGGTCGGCCCGCTCGGCCTGCCGCGCCCGCTCGGCCTCCTGAGCCCATTCGGCCCGGTCCCTGCCCGTGCCGGACATGAGGGACGCGAAGGACGCCCCGGATGTCTCGGCCGTCGACTCCGCCCGGCGGTACAGGTCGTCGATCTTCCGCTCGACCTCCTCCAGGCTCGGCTTGCCGTGCGCGGCCATGGGCGTGGCCTCGGCGCTCTGGGAGAGGACCGCCACGGAGGTGAGGGCGGCGGTGGCGAGGGCGGGGGTGCGGATACCCGTCCCCGGGGTCCCGCCGGGGCGAGGCTTGCGGTGCGACGCCAAAGGAGGCGACTCCTTCCGTACTGCCGCCTACCGGGTTAGCTGTCGGGTTCGGGCGGGTGCTTGGAAGGGTTGCCCTACGGCGTCGTCCCGGGCGGGAGTCGGCCGATTCACCCCGGGATCGGTGGGTCCCCGGCTCCGGGCACCGTGCGGGGGCGCGCCGGACTCGGCGGAGGCCGCGCGGCCCGGCGACGTTCGCCGGAGTGGGGTCGTGCGGCCTGACGGCAACCTAGCCAACTCGTGTGTCTTCTGTGAAGGTTGGTGTGCGGTATGTCCGATACATTTCTGTGACCTGGCAGAGGTTTCACACGCGTGTGACCAGGTGCTTCCGCTGGGTGAGCGGTCGCCGGGCGCCGTCGGGGCGGGGATCGGCTGTCCGGGAAGTGAGCCATGTTCCCGGGACCGGGACCGGTTGTCGGTGGGGCGCCCTAGACTCGGAGAGCGATGAGCAGCCTCTTTGACGACAGCTTCCTGGCGGACCTCCAGCCCCCTCGCGGGCGCGAGGAGGAACCCCCGCCGCCGCCCGAGGACGATCACGCTCCGGAGCCGCTTCCGGACGATCTGTTCGGCGGGAAGTTCGACGTGCCGCCGGACCGGGACGCGTACTACCGCGATGGCGCCCCGCGCCCCGTGCTCGACGCGGCGGCCCTCCTGGCGGGGCTGAACGAGAACCAGCGCGCCGCGGTCGAGCACGCCGGCTCCCCGCTGCTCATCGTCGCCGGCGCCGGCTCCGGCAAGACCCGCGTGCTGACCCACCGCATCGCCTACCTCCTCGCCGAGCGGGACGTCCACCCGGGCCAGATCCTCGCGATCACCTTCACCAACAAGGCCGCGGGCGAGATGAAGGAGCGCGTCGAGCAGCTCGTCGGCCCGCGCGCGAACGCGATGTGGGTGATGACCTTCCACAGCGCGTGCGTGCGCATCCTGCGCCGCGAGTCGAAGAAGCTCGGCTTCACGTCGTCGTTCTCGATCTACGACGCCGCCGACAGCAAGCGCCTGATGGCCCTGGTCTGCCGCGACCTGGACCTCGATCCCAAGCGCTTCCCGCCCAAGTCCTTCAGCGCCAAGATCAGCAACCTGAAGAACGAGCTGATCGACGAGGAGGACTTCGCCGCCCAGGCCGCCGACGGCTTCGAGAAGACCCTCGCCCAGGCCTACGCGCTCTACCAGTCGCGGCTGCGCGAGGCGAACGCGCTGGACTTCGACGACCTGATCATGACGACGGTCAACCTGCTGCGCGCCTTCCCGGACGTCGCCGAGCACTACCGCCGCCGCTTCCGGCACGTCCTGGTCGACGAGTACCAGGACACCAACCACGCCCAGTACGCGCTGGTCCGCGAGCTGGTCGGCACCGGCGACCACGACGCGGAGACGCCCGCGAGCGAGCACGACATCCCGCCCGCCGAACTCTGTGTCGTGGGTGACGCGGACCAGTCGATCTACGCCTTCCGGGGTGCGACGATCCGCAACATCCTCCAGTTCGAGGAGGACTACCCGAACGCGACGACGATCCTGCTGGAGCAGAACTATCGCTCCACGCAGACCATCCTGTCCGCCGCCAACGCGGTCATCGAGCGCAACGAGTCCCGCCGCCCGAAGAACCTGTGGACCAACGCCGGCCAGGGCGCCGGGATCGTCGGGTACGTCGCCGACACCGAGCACGACGAGGCCCAGTTCGTCGCCGACGAGATAGACCGCCTGGTCGACGCCGGCGCGACGCGCGCGGGAGACGTCGCCGTCTTCTACCGCACCAACGCCCAGTCGCGTGTCTTCGAAGAGGTCTTCATCCGCGTCGGCCTGCCCTACAAGGTCGTCGGCGGTGTCCGCTTCTACGAGCGCAAGGAGGTCCGGGACGTCCTCGCCTACCTGCGGGTCCTCGCCAACCCCGAGGACTCGGTGCCGCTGCGCCGCATCCTCAACGTGCCCAAGCGGGGCATCGGCGAGCGCGCGGAGGCGATGATCGACGCCCTCTCCCAGCGCGAGAAGATCAGCTTCCCGCAGGCCCTGAAGCGCGTGGACGAGGCGTACGGGATGGCCGCGCGCTCCACCAACGCGGTCAAGCGGTTCAACGCGCTGATGGAGGACCTGCGCACGATCGTGGAGTCCGGCTCCGGACCGGCCACGATCCTCGAAGCGGTCCTCGAACGCACCGGCTACCTGGCCGAGTTGCAGGCCTCCACCGACCCCCAGGACGAGACCCGGATCGAGAACCTCCAGGAACTCGCGTCCGTGGCCCTGGAGTTCGAGCAGGAGTACGGGGAGGGCGAGCAGGGCACGCTCGCCGACTTCCTGGAACGGGTCGCGCTGGTCGCCGACTCCGACCAGATCCCGGACGAGGAGGACGGCGACGGCGTCGTCACGCTGATGACCCTGCACACCGCCAAGGGCCTGGAGTTCCCGGTCGTGTTCCTGACGGGCATGGAGGACGGCGTCTTCCCGCACATGCGTGCCCTCGGCCAGACCAAGGAACTGGAGGAGGAGCGGCGCCTGGCGTACGTCGGCATCACACGCGCGCGGGAGCGGCTGTACCTCACTCGGTCGGCGATGCGCAGCGCCTGGGGCCAGCCGTCGTACAACCCGCCCTCCCGCTTCCTGGAGGAGATCCCGGCCACCCACGTGGAGTGGAAGCGGACGGGAGCGGCGGCGCCGGTGTCCTCCGGGCCGGCGTCCGGGATCGCGGCCTCGCTGTCCTCGACCCGCTCGCGCTCCTCCGCGTCGGGCGCGTCCGGGTTCGCCACGCGGCGCACGGCGGAGAAGCCGGTGGTCGCGCTGGCCGTCGGGGACCGGGTCACCCACGACCAGTTCGGGCTCGGCACGGTCGTCGCGGTGAAGGGCACGGGCGCGAACGCGGAGGCGACGATCGACTTCGGCGACGCCAAGCCGAAGCGGCTGCTGCTGCGGTACGCACCGGTGGAGAAGCTGTAGCGACGGAAAAGGGCCCCGCTGAAGAGCGGGGCCCCAGGTCCGATGGGCGGCTCAGGTGGGATCCAGTCCGTGACTGCGGAGCCACGGCAGCGGATCTATCGCCGACCCGCCCGCCGGCCGGACCTCGAAATGCAGGTGCGGGCCGGTGGAGTTGCCCGAGTTGCCGGAGTAGGCGATCGGCTCGCCGGCCTTGACGGTCGTACCGGAGGCGACGCGGTAGCTGGAGAGGTGGCAGTACCAGGTCTCCGTGCCGTCCTTCGCCGTCACGATCATCATGTTGCCGTAGGCGCTGTTCCACTTGGTGGTGACGGTGCCGTCGGTGGCGGCCATCACCGTGGTGCCGTAGGAGACCGGGAAGTCGATGCCGGTGTGCACCGACATCCAGTTGATGCCCGCCTGGCCGAAGTAGGCGCTGAGCCCGTGCTGGCCGACCGGCAGCGCGAACTTGGGACGCAGCCGCTCCTTGAGCGCGGCCTCCGCGGCGGCCTTCTTCTTCTCCAGTTCCTGCTGCGCCTTGAGGTCGATGCGCTCCTGGGTGCGGCTCGCCCGGTCGGCGAAGTCGGTCGCGCCGGCGGAGAGCGTCTTGAGCTGGGAGTCCAGCTTGCTGTTGGCGACCGACGGCTGGACAGCGTGCGCGTCCGAGGCGGTGGTGGAGGTGTCCTTGGACGAGTCGTCGGTGAGCGCGCCGACCGAGGCGGCGGCGATTCCGGCGACGCCCATCACGCACGCCGAGGGCACGGCGACGGTCAGCAGCGCGGAGCGCTTGGCGGGCGTACGGCGCCGGGAGCGCGAGGCGCTGCGCGAGCCCGCGCGGGTCGCCGGCGCCGGAGTGATCTCCTCCTGGTCGTCCAGCAGGCCGGTCACGGCGGGCAGTTCACCGGTGGCGTCCGGTTCGCCCTCGCCGGAGGGCTGCTCGTCGAAGGCGGTGTCCTCGTACGACATCTGCTCGAAGGCCGCCGTCGCCTGCGGGTCGCCCGGCTGCTCGAACGGGGCGTGCGGGTCGGCGACCGCCTCGAACGTCGCGGTGGCCTGCTGGTCGAACGGTTCGCCAACCTGCTCGGGCCCCGCCGGCACGGCGTGCCCGGCCGAGTTCCACTGCGTGGCGTCGTACGCGCCCGTGTCGAAGGTCTGGGTGCCCCACTCCCACTGCTGGGTGGGGTCGGCGCCGCCGGACTGGTCGGGCTGCAGCCAGGCGTTCGCGTCCCACTGGCCACTGACGTCGTTCCCGGTGGGCTGCGCGGGCACGGTCCAGGCGGTGTTGTCGTAGACCCCGGAGTCGTAGGCGGCGTGGTGCTGGGCCGCGTACGGGTCGTAGGCCGGGGTGTGGCCGGTACCGGTGTGCCACTGGGTGGTGTCGTAGGCGCCGGTGGTCTGCTCGCTGCCCGGGAGGCTGCCGAAGAGCGGGTCGGTGTGGAAGGCCGTGGTGCTTCCGGAACCACCGGCAAAACCGGTGGCGTCATAGCCGCCGTACGTGGTGAGGTCGTCGTAGGGAGCTTCCTGTGCCCCGTACTGCGCGTAGTGCGCGGCGGAGGCGTCGGAAGCCGGGGCCGGGGTGGTCATGGTCCCCGACGGGTGACGGTCGTTCACCAACTTCTCTTTCGCCTCGACAACAGGGGCTGCCAGAGCAGTGCGGCGACTGTACCCGGCAGTACCTGGGCGCGACAATCTTCGGCCGGTTTCGCGTGGGCCGGAAACGGGCATTCGGCCGTGTTTCGGGGGAGCCGGACGCGACCTTGGCCTTGTGTTCGAAGAATGTTCGATGTCGAGTGGCGATGCGTCTGCTGTGCGCGGGCCGTGCGCCCCCTCGGAGCCGGCCATCGGGCCCGGCCTCCTGGTCGCCGTTCGGCCGGCCTCAGGCCACGGTCACGCCGCCGGCGGTCCGGTCCCCGGGGAGCGGGGCGTCGAGGGCCTCACGTATCCCGGCCGCCACGGCCGGATGCACGGGCAGGGCGAGATGACCGATGCCGCTCACCCGGACGTTCTGCGCGTCGAGGTCGGGATGCTCCAGGCAGGCCGTCTCCAGCGGGTCCATCAGGGAGTCCAGGTCGCTCCAGAAGCTCACGAAGCGGGTCCTGCAGCCGGGCGCGGGCCGGGACAGCTCCTCGATCACCGCCGAGCCGGGGCGCATCTGCCGGACGATCGGGTGCGCGTTCGCCAGCGGCGCGACCCGCGTGCCGGAGTGCGGGGTGCCGAGCGTGACCAGTGTGCGAACCCGCAGGTCACCGCCGAGGCACTGGGTGTAGTAGCGCGCGATCAGGCCGCCGAGGCTGTGCCCCACGATGTCGACCTGGGTGCTGCCGGTGCGCTCGCAGATCTCCTCGATGTGCCGGCCGAGCAGCTCGGCGGCGATGCGTATGTCACAGGTGAGCGGAGAGTAGTTGAGCGACTCGACGCGCTGCCTGCCGTCCTGCGCGAGGGCCCGGCGGAGCAGGACGAACACCGAGCGGTTGTCGATGAAACCGTGCAGCAGTACGACCGGCGGGCCGGGGCGGACCGGCAGCCGGGCGGTGCCGTCGGCGGCGGGTAAGGCGGTGGGGCGGCGTTCCTGGAGCAGGCCCGTCGGATACAGCAGGAGATGGCCGGCCAGGATCGCGGCCTCCAGAGCGGTCGCCTTGAGCAGCGTCACGGACAGTCCGGCCAGTCTGCCCGGCCAGAGGCGGCGGCAGAGCGGGAGAAAGAGTGGCAATACCCCGGTGACCTTCATGGCCGACCTCCTGTCGGCACGCCCGGAGGACGGCTAGGTCCCCCGTGTGCCCTCATGTCCCACCATGTGATTTCCCCCTCGCCGCGCACCGTAAAACTGCCGGCTGCGGGATGCTGGAGATAACGTTCGTTCACTTCGCGACGGTGGCGGAACGCGCCAAAAGTGCGGTACTTGTCGATACGGACGGAAGCGATCGCTTCCGTGGTCGCTTGATGGAGGCAGTGATGGGTGTGGCAGCCGGTCCGATCCGCGTGGTGGTCGCCAAGCCGGGGCTCGACGGCCACGATCGTGGGGCCAAGGTCATCGCGCGCGCCCTGCGCGACGGCGGTATGGAGGTCATCTACACCGGTCTCCACCAGACGCCGGAACAGATCGTCGACACCGCCATCCAGGAGGACGCCGACGCGATCGGCCTGTCCATCCTCTCCGGCGCCCACAACACGCTGTTCGCCGCCGTCATCGACCTGCTCAAGGAGCGGGAGGCCGAGGACATCATCGTCTTCGGCGGCGGCATCATCCCGGAGGAGGACATCCCGCCGCTGAAGGCGAAGGGCGTCGCGGAGATCTTCACCCCGGGGGCGACGACCACGTCGATCGTGGAGTGGGTCCGGGAGAACGTCCGTCAGCCGGCCGCGTCCGGCGGCTGAGCAACCGCCCGCGGTGACCCGGCGGGCGGCGTCGGCGGTGTCAGTTCCCGCGTCATCGCCGCCCGCAGCCGCAGTGTGGTGACCAGCCGCTGGAACGCCTCGGCCCAGTACCCTCCGGCGCCCGGCGCGGCGTCCTCCCGCTCGTCGGGTATCGCCAGCAGCGCCTCCATGCGTACGGCCTCCGCGGGGTCCAGGCAGCGCTCCGCCAGCCCCATCACCCCGCTGAAGCTCCACGGATAACTGCCCGCGTCCCGGGCGATGTTGAGGGCGTCCACCACCGCCTGGCCCAGCGGGGGCGCCCACGGGACCGCGCACACCCCGAGCAGCTGGAACGCCTCCGACAGGCCGTGCGTGGCGATGAACCCGGCCACCCACGCGGCCCGTTCGGCCGGTCCCAGCGCGGCCAGCAGCTTCGCGCGCTCCGCCAGGGACACCGCGCCCGGGCCACCCGCCTCCGGTGCCGACGGCGAGCCGAGCAGCGCCCGCGACCACGCGGCGTCCCGCTGCCGCACGGCCGCCCGGCACCAGGCCGCGTGCAGTTCGCCCTGCCAGCCGTCCGCCACCGGCAGCGCCACGATCTCCTCGGCCGTCCGCCCGCCGAGCCGGTCCGGCCAGATGCCGAGCGGGGCCGCCTCCACCAACTGCCCCAGCCACCACGACCGTTCCCCCCGGCCCGCGGGCGGTGTGGCCACGACACCGTCCCGCTCCATGCCCGAGTCGCACTCGAGCGGCGCCTCGACCGCGATCACCGGCGGGTGCGCGGTGCGGTCCAGGGCCACGCACGCCGTGGCCCGCACGGCCATCCGCGCGGCGAGCGCCGAGCCCGGCAGCGCCGACAGCAGTTCGGCCGCCGTCGCCCGGACATTGCGGCTGCGGTCGCCCAACACCTGCTCCAGGAACGGCTCGTCCGCGTCCGACAGGCCCGTGCGCAGCGAGTCGAGGAACATCAGCCGGTCCTCCGCCCGCTCCGTCGCCCACGTGGACGCCAGCAGCTCGCGCCCCGGCGCGGGCGTCCGCGCGCGCAACGCGCCCAGCAGCGCCGCCCGCTCGGCGAACAGCCCCTCCTGCCACAGCCGGTGCACCGCCTCGGTGTCCTCCGGATCGGGCAGCGCCGCACCGCCGCCGGGGGCCGCGCGCAGCGCGAACCGCCAGTCCGCGTTCAGCCGGGCCAGCCACAGCGCGCGCGGACCGGCGAACTCCAGCGCCGCCGGGCGCAGGTCCGTACGGCCCCGGGCCGCGTCCAGCAGGGCGGGCAGCGCCTGCGGGGGTGCCGCGTACCCGTGCGCGTTGGCCGCCGCGAGCCACTGCGGGAGCAGCTCCATGAGGTCCGGGGAACTGCCGCGCCGGCCGCCGGCCGCTCCGCCGGACCGGTCCGCGAGCAGGGTGGTGAGCCGGTGCGCCGCCGGTGCGGGCAGGGCCGGGCGCGGGTCTGCGGGCGCTCGCTCGGGCCGCTGTGCCGCCCGCGCGGGCCGCAGCCCGGCCCGTCGCCGAACCGTCGCCACGGCAGCCGCGTCGAGCAGCGCCGCCGGGGCCGTGCGCCCCGGCGCGGAGTGCGCCGGGGCGCGCCGGTCGGTGCCGAGGAGCGCGGTGGTGACCAGCTCCTCCCAGGAGCTTTCCGGCGCCGCGGTGCCGCCGCTGGTCGGTGTCCCGTTCATCACGTTCCCTTCCCTTCGCGTGCCTGCGCGGGTGTGTCTGTACGGCCGGTCAGCACAGCGGCACCGCCTCGCCCGCCCCCTCCGGCCAGGCCGTGAGCGGGGTGAAGCCGCGGTGGCCGCACTCGCCGAAGACCGTGACGGGGGCGCCGCCGGACAGGGCGACCAGCCGCCACAGCCCGGGCCGGGAGCGGGCGGCCCGGGTCAGCGGGAGGGCCGTGTCCGTGTCGGCGTCGGCCAGCTGCCAGCGGTCGCCGTCGGGGACCGGTATCACCCGGTCCAGGGTCACCGGGACCGAGTCCAGCCACGGGTCGTCGCGCAGCGCCTCGCCGTACCGGGCCGCCGCCTCGGCGGTGGTCGTGCCCGGCGGGCGGAACGCGGCCGGGACCGGCGCGGCGAACCGTTCGCCCAGGGCGGCCCGGGACTGGCCGGCGCCCGGATAGGCCGTCAGCTCCGCCTCCAGAGCGAGGCCGACCGGCAGGGACAGTTCCGGGGCCCGGCCCGCCGCGCCGTAGGACAGCAGCAACCGGGTCCGGCCGGACTCGGCGCCGTGCAGCCATATCCGGCGCGTCGTCAGTTTCGGGTCCGCCGTGTCGTACTGGGCGAGGACCAGCCAGCTGTCGCGTTCCGGCGGGCCGTCCGGTGCGGCGGGCAGGCCGAGCCGGGAGCGGACCGTGGCCGCGAGGGCGTCCGGCAGCTGGTCGCGGCGCAGCCAGCCCTGGTCGAGCAGGTGCAGCAGCGCGCACTCCTCCAGCAGCCGCGCCGGCCAGCCCGCGCCCGAGGCGGGGATCGCTCCCAACTCCCGCACGCGCGCCGCCAGCCCGGGCGCCTGCGCGTCGACCATGCGGGCCGCCGTCTCGTCCCACAGGCCGTACCCCTCCTGCTCGGCCGCGGCCAGGCCGCCGCGCAGCAGGTCCGCCAGGCGCTGCTCCAGCTCGGTCGCGCCCGCCGTGACCCGCTCGGCCCGGCGCTCGGCCCGCCGCCGGGCCGCCTCCGGATCGGCGGGACCGGCGCCCGGATCCGCCTCGGCCCGCGTCCTCCTGGTCTCGGCGCGACCGCGCCGGCCCGCGAGCCACTGCCCGGCCCAGTCCGGCGGCTGCGCGGCGGCCGGCACCAGGCCGTCCTCGCCCGCCCAGAGCAGCAGCAGCCCGAGCGCGTGCTTGCACGGGAACTTACGGCTCGGACAACTGCACTTGTACGCCGGCCCGGCCGCGTCGGCCAGGTCCACCACCGTCTGGTACGGCCTGCTGCCGCTGCCCTTGCACAGTCCCCACACCGTCCCCTCTCCGCTGCCTGTCCCGGACCACGGCCCGGCCGCGCCGAGTTTGCTCCCCGCCTTGCGTGACGCGGCGTCAGGCGCCAGTGCCAGCACCTGCTCCGCGGTCCAGCGCACCCCCTGCTCAGTCATGCCACCGACGGTAGGTCCCACCACTGACAATCGGTCCGGCGGGCGCGTTTGTGCAGGTCAGAGCGATTGTCAGTGGCGTGGTGCACGGTGGATGCCAGATCCGAACCGGCCGAGCTGGAGGGGGCCTCAGCCATGACTGTGTCCGTGCGACCGACGACCGCCGAAACCGACCGCGACGAGAACGCCCAGGCGTTGCGACCGCATGCCGAGCACGCCTTCGCGGCCGAACTCGCCGCGCTCGCCGCGCAGGACGACCGCCCGCGCCCGGCCCGCTGGAAGCTGTCGCCGTGGGCGGTGGCGACGTACCTGCTCGGCGGCACCCTGCCGGACGGCACGGTGATCACACCGAAGTACGTGGGGCCGCGCCGCATCGTCGAGGTCGCCGTCACCACCCTCGCCACCGACCGCGCCCTGCTCCTGCTCGGTGTGCCCGGCACCGCCAAGACCTGGGTGTCGGAGCACCTGGCCGCCGCCGTCAGCGGCGACTCGACGCTGCTGGTGCAGGGCACGGCCGGCACCCCGGAGGAGGCGATCCGGTACGGCTGGAACTACGCGCAGCTCCTCGCCCACGGCCCGAGCCGCGACGCCCTCGTGCCCAGCCCCGTCATGCGCGCCATGGCCGAGGGCATGACGGCCCGCGTGGAGGAGCTGACCCGCATCCCGGCCGACGTGCAGGACACGCTGATCACGATCCTGTCCGAGAAGACCCTGCCCGTCCCCGAGCTGGGGGAGGAGGTCCAGGCGGTCCGCGGGTTCAACCTGATCGCCACCGCCAACGACCGCGACCGGGGGGTCAACGACCTCTCCAGCGCCCTGCGCCGCCGCTTCAACACCGTCGTGCTGCCCCTGCCGGAGAGCGCCGACGCCGAGGTCGACATCGTCACCCGCCGGGTCGAGCAGCTCGGCCGCTCCCTCGACCTGCCGGCCGCGCCCGACGGCATCGAGGAGATCCGCCGGGTCGTCACCGTCTTCCGCGAGCTGCGCGGCGGCATCACCGCCGACGGGCGCACGAAGCTGAAGTCGCCCAGCGGCACGCTGTCCACGGCGGAGGCGATCTCCGTCGTCACAGGCGGCCTCGCGCTGGCCACCCACTTCGGCGACGGCGTGCTGCGCCCCGGCGACATCGCCGCCGGCATCCTCGGCGCCGTCGTCCGCGACCCGGCGGCCGACCGGGTCGTCTGGCAGGAGTACCTGGAGACGGTCGTCCGCGAGCGCGAGGGCTGGACCGACTTCTACCGCGCCTGCCGCGAGGTGAGCGCATGACCGGCCCCGGCGGGAGCACGGCGTACGACTCCGGGCCGCTGCTGCTCGGCGTACGGCACCACGGGCCCGGCTCCGCGCGCGCGGTGCGGGCCGCGCTGGACGCCGCCCGCCCCGCCGCCGTCCTGATCGAGGGCCCACCCGAGGCCGACGCGCTGATTCCGCTAGCCGCCGACCCCGGCCTGCGGCCCCCGGTCGCGCTGCTCGCCCACGCCGTGGACGAGCCCGGCCGCTCGGCCTTCTGGCCGTTCGCCGAGTTCAGCCCCGAGTGGGTGGCCGTCCGATGGGCCCTGGAGCAGGGTGTCCCGGCCCGCTTCATCGACCTGCCGGCCACCCACACGCTCGCGTGGGAGGAGGAAGCGCGGGAGTCGGGCGCCGAACCGGACCCCGGTGACGGCGACGAGGTCCGCGTCGACCCCCTCGCGGTGCTCGCCGAGGCCGCCGGGTACGACGATCCCGAGCGCTGGTGGGAGGACGTCGTCGAGCACCGGGGGCCGGGCGCCCGCGACCCCTTCGCGCCGTTCGCGGCGGTGGCGGAGGCCATGGGCGCGCTGCGCGAGCGGTACGGCGCCGGAGGGCGCCCCCGGGACCTGGTCCGCGAGGCCCATATGCGGCTCCGGCTTCGGGATGCGCGCAAGGAGTTCGGGCACGCCGTGGCCGTGGTGTGCGGGGCCTGGCACGTGCCCGCGCTGCGCGAGAGGACCACCGTCACCGCCGACCGGGCCCTGCTCAAGGGCCTGCCCAAGGTCAAGACGGACCTGACCTGGGTGCCGTGGACGCACCGCAGGCTGGCCCGGGCCGGCGGATACGGCGCGGGCATCGACTCGCCCGGCTGGTACGCGCATCTGTTCCACGCCCCCGACCGGCCCGTCGAGCGGTGGCTGACCAAGGTGGCCGGGCTGCTGCGCGAGGAGGACCGCCTTGTCTCCTCCGCGCACGTCATCGAGGCCGTCCGGCTCGCGGAGACCCTGGCGGCGCTGCGCGGCCGTCCGCTGCCCGGCCTGGGCGAGACCACCGACGCGGTGCGCGCGGTGCTGTGCGACGGCTCGGACGTGCCGCTGGCGCTGGTGCACGATCGGCTGGTGGTCGGGGACGTCCTGGGCGAGGTCCCGGAGTCGGCGCCCGCGGTGCCGCTGCAGCGCGACCTGACCCGGCAGCAGCGCTCGCTGCGGCTCAAGCCCGAGGCGCTGGAGCGCGAGCTGGAGCTGGACCTGCGCGGGGACACCGACGCCGGCCGCAGCAGGCTGCTGCACCGGCTGCGGCTGCTCGGCGTCGGCTGGGGCGAGCCGGCCCGCTCCCGGGGGAGCACGGGCACCTTCCGGGAGACCTGGCGGCTGCGCTGGGAGCCCGAGCTGTCGGTGCGGGTGGCCGAGGCGGGCGTGTGGGGGACGACCGTACACGCGGCGGCGCGGGCCAAGGCCGAGGCCGACGCGGCGGCGGCGAGCGCCCTCGCCGACGTCACCGCGCTCGCCGAGCAGTGCCTGCTGGCCGGGCTGCCGGACGCGCTGCCCGTGGTCATGCGGGTGCTCGCCGACCGGGCGGCCCTCGACACCGACGTCGGGCACCTCGCCCAGGCCCTGCCCGCCCTGGTCCGCTCGCTGCGGTACGGCGATGTGCGCGGCACCGACACCGGCGCGCTGGCCGAGGTCGCGGCGGGCCTCGCCGAGCGCGTCTTCGTCGGCCTGCCCCCGGCCTGCGCCGCACTCGACGCGGACGCGGCGGAGGAGATGCGCGCCCACGTGGACGCCGTGCACGCGGCGGTGGGCCTGCTGACGGAGAGCCTGCCCGGGGCGTGGGCGGGCGGCGGCGGGGAGGGCGCCGGTACGCCGACGGAGGGCGGCCGGAGCGGCCCAGGCGGCCCGGGCGGCGGTGGGGCGGCCGGGGGGATCGAGGCGGACGCGGATGGCTCCGCCCGGGACGGCGCCGCTCAGCCTGCTGAGGGGGCCGGGAGCGGCATCGGCGCCTCCTCGGAGGACGCCGAGGATCGAGAGGGCGTTCCGGAGAGGGACCGCGCCGGTGGTGGGCTGCGGGAGCGTTGGCGGGCCGTGCTGCGGGTGTTGTCGCTGCGGGACACCGCGCCCGGTGTCATCCGGGGGCGGGCCGTGCGGCTGTTGCTGGACGACGGCGCGCTGCGGCCCGAGGAGGCGGCCCGGCTGATGGGGCTCGCACTGTCGCCGGGCACGCCGCCCGCCGCTGCCGCCGCCTGGATCGAGGGCTTCGCCGGCGGCGGGGGCGGCATGCTGCTGGTGCACGACGAGCGGCTGCTCGGCCTGCTCGACAGCTGGCTGACCGGGGTGCCGGCGGAAGCCTTCACGGACGTACTGCCGCTGCTGCGGCGCACCTTCTCGGCGTACGAGCCGGGGGTGCGCAGAACCCTCGGCGAACTGGTCCGCCGAGGCCCCGGGGACCGGCCCGGCGGGGCCGCGGCCCAGGGGGCCGCGATCCCCGGCTTCGGTACCGAACCGGACACCGGGCGCGCCGACGCCGTGCTGCCGGTGCTGCGGCTGCTCCTCGGCCTGGACGCGGAGGATGACACGGCCACGCACCACACGACACACGGCACGACGCACGACAGGACAGCGGACGACAGGGCAGGGCACGACAGCCTCGCGGGGGTGGGGACATGACGTACACGACGGCCGAGCCGGTGGCGGCGGGGGTGCCGGACCCGGCGCGGGAGCGGCTGCGGCGGTGGCGGCTGGTGCTCGGCGGGGACCAGGCCGACGGCACCGGGCACACGCTGTCCGGGCGGGACGCGGCGATGGACGGCACGCTGGCCGCCCTCTACGGCCGGAGCGACAGACCGCAGTCGGGCCGGGACCGGTCGGCGGGGCTCGGTGCCTCGGCGCCGTCCGTGGCGCGCTGGCTCGGGGACATCCGGCGCTACTTCCCGTCCTCCGTCGTCCAGGTCATGCAGCGCGACGCCATCGACCGGCTCGGCCTCGCCTCCCTGCTGCTGGAGCCGGAGATGCTGGAGGCGGTGGAGGCCGACGTGCAACTGGTCGGCACGCTGCTCTCGCTGCACAAGGCGATGCCGGAGACGACGAAGGAGACGGCACGAGCGGTCGTGCGCAAGGTGGTCGAGGACCTGGAGAAGCGGCTCGCCACCCGTACCCGGGCCACGCTCACCGGCGCCCTGGACCGCAGCGCGCGGATCCACCGGCCGCGCCACCACGACATCGACTGGAACCGCACCATCGCGGCGAACCTCAAGCACTACCTGCCCGAGCACCGCACGGTCGTACCGGAGCGGCTCGTCGGCTACGGGCGGGCCGCGCGGTCGGTGAAGAAGGAGGTCGTGCTCTGCATCGACCAGTCCGGGTCGATGGCGGCGTCCGTGGTGTACGCGTCCGTGTTCGGGGCGGTCCTCGCCTCCATGCGGTCGATCAGCACCCGACTGGTGGTGTTCGACACGGCGGTCGTCGACCTCACCGACCAGCTGGACGACCCCGTGGACGTGCTCTTCGGCACCCAGCTCGGCGGCGGTACGGACATCAACCGGGCGCTCGCCTACTGCCAGGCGCAGATCACCCGGCCGGCCGAGACCGTCGTCGTGCTGATCAGCGATCTCTACGAGGGCGGCATCCGCGACGAGATGCTCAAGCGGGTCGCGGCGATGAAGGCGGCCGGGGTGCAGTTCGTGGCGCTGCTCGCGCTGTCGGACGAGGGGGCACCCGCGTACGACCGGGACCACGCGGCGGCGCTGGCCGCGCTCGGCGCACCGGCCTTCGCCTGCACGCCCGACCTGTTCCCGGAGGTGATGGCCGCGGCACTGGAGAAGCGGCCCCTGCCGATACCGGACACGGCGTGACAACGTGACCCGGGCCGGAATGGCAGCGTAACGGCGGGGGCACACGGTATCGGGAGTGAGCGGCGCCGGCAGCTTCGCGCGGTGGCCGTACCCGGGCGGCCGAACGCCGTCGGCTCGTCCGGGGGGAAGCCGCGCGGACGGGGTGGGTGGTCCCCATTGGGGTGGGGATCAAGCGCCCCGGGCCCCGGGCGACCCGGGGCCGTCCGGGGGTCTCACCGGGTCCACCCCAGCCCGGTGAGGCCTCGCACATCGCCCGTGGGCACGCAACGGCACCCATACGACGGCACGCTGTGCCAGGGAGCGCGGCATCATGTGACAGGTATCACCGCTCGGGTGTGACCCTCGATTTAGGGACCCCACGCAAGCGGCGATAACCTGCGAGACGGACATGCCGCGCGCTCGGACACCGTGTGCGCCCCCCTAGTGACAAGCGGACGTCACGTTGCCCTTCGCGGCACGCCCACGCATCCAACGAACCGCGAGATCACTGATAGGGACGGAAGCGCGTGGACCTGTTCGAGTACCAGGCGAGGGACCTCTTCGCCAAGCACGATGTACCGGTGCTGGCCGGTGAAGTCATCGACACGCCTGAGGCGGCGCGCGAGATCACCGAGCGGCTGGGCGGCAAGTCCGTCGTCAAGGCGCAGGTGAAGGTCGGTGGTCGCGGCAAGGCCGGTGGCGTCAAGCTGGCCGCCTCCGCGGACGAGGCCGTCGCCCGCGCGACGGACATCCTCGGCATGGACATCAAGGGCCACACGGTCCACAAGGTGATGATCGCCGAGACCGCCCCGGAGATCCTCGAGGAGTACTACGTCTCCTTCCTCCTCGACCGTGCCAACCGCACCTTCCTCTCCATCGCCTCCGTCGAGGGCGGCATGGAGATCGAGGAGGTGGCGGCCACCCGTCCGGAGGCCGTCGCCAAGACCGCGATCGACCCGATCGACGGTGTGGACGAGGCCAAGGCCCGCGAGATCGTCGCGGCCGCCAAGTTCCCGGCCGAGGTCGCCGACAAGGTCGCGAACGTCCTCGTCAAGCTGTGGGACACCTTCATCAAGTCGGACGCCCTCCTCGTCGAGGTCAACCCGCTCGCGAAGGTCGCCTCCGGCGAGGTCATCGCCCTCGACGGCAAGGTGTCGCTCGACGACAACGCCGAGTTCCGCCACGACTGGGACGAGCTGCACGACAAGGCTGCGGCCAACCCGCTCGAGGCCGCGGCCAAGGAGAAGAACCTCAACTACGTCAAGCTTGAGGGCGAGGTCGGCATCATCGGCAACGGCGCGGGTCTCGTCATGAGCACCCTGGACGTCGTCGCGTACGCCGGTGAGAAGCACGGTGGCGTCAAGCCCGCCAACTTCCTGGACATCGGTGGCGGCGCCTCCGCCCAGGTCATGGCGAACGGCCTGGAGATCATCCTGGGCGACCCGGACGTCAAGTCCGTCTTCGTGAACGTCTTCGGTGGCATCACCGCCTGTGACGAGGTCGCCAACGGCATCGTCCAGGCCCTGAAGCTCCTGGAGGACCGCGGCGAGAACGTCACCAAGCCGCTCGTCGTCCGCCTCGACGGCAACAACGCCGAGCTGGGCCGACAGATCCTCACCGACGCGAACCACCCGCTGGTGCAGCGCGTCGACACCATGGACGGCGCGGCCGACAAGGCCGCCGAGCTGGCCCACGCCGCCAAGTAAGCACTCAGGACGAGGACACAACACACCATGGCTATCTGGCTCAACAAGGACAGCAAGGTCATCGTCCAGGGCATGACCGGCGCCACGGGCATGAAGCACACCAAGCTCATGCTCGGTGACGGCACCAACGTCGTGGGCGGCGTCAACCCGCGCAAGGCCGGTCAGAAGGTCGACTTCGACGGCACCGAGGTACCGGTCTTCGGCACCGTCAAGGAGGCCATCGAGGCCACCGGCGCCAACGTCTCCGTCATCTTCGTGCCGGAGAAGTTCACCAAGGACGCGGTCGTCGAGGCCATCGACGCCGAGATCCCGCTGGCCGTCGTGATCACCGAGGGCATCGCCGTGCACGACACGGCCGCGTTCTGGGCGTACGCCGGCAAGAAGGGCAACAAGACCCGCATCATCGGCCCGAACTGCCCCGGCATCATCACCCCGGGCCAGTCGAACGTCGGCATTATCCCGGGCGACATCACCAAGCCGGGCCGCATCGGCCTGGTGTCGAAGTCCGGCACGCTGACGTACCAGATGATGTACGAGCTGCGGGACATCGGCTTCTCCACCGCCGTCGGCATCGGTGGCGACCCGATCATCGGCACCACGCACATCGACGCCCTGGCCGCGTTCCAGGACGACCCCGACACCGACCTCATCGTGATGATCGGTGAGATCGGCGGCGACGCCGAGGAGCGCGCGGCCGCGTTCATCAAGGAGAACGTGACCAAGCCGGTCGTCGGCTACGTCGCGGGCTTCACCGCGCCCGAGGGCAAGACCATGGGCCACGCCGGCGCCATCGTCTCCGGTTCCTCCGGCACCGCCCAGGCGAAGAAGGAGGCCCTCGAGGCCGCGGGCGTCAAGGTCGGCAAGACCCCGACCGAGACGGCGAAGCTGGCGCGCGAGATCCTCAGCGCCTGACCTTCCCAGCTCGAAGCCGGTAGGCCCGTCCCCTCGCCCGGGGCGGGCCTACCGGCGTCTGCGGCCCGGGTTCACCGCGCCTGGGGAGCCAGCCTCTCCGGGCCGGGTGTCGCCTGGTGCAGCTTCGCCCGCAGCGCCTGCTCCTCCCGTGACAGCGGGCCCAGCGCGGCAGGGGGCGGCACCCCCTGGACCGCCTGCGCCGGGGCCACCGGCGCCTCGTAGCGCGTCGGCGCCGTCCGCAGGGTGAGTGTCGTCGCGCCGACGATCGTGAACGTGAAGGCGATGGCCGCCCGGGTCCAGAAGACATTCCGGCGTTCGCAGCCGGTGCGTACGGCAGGCGGCCGGGCCGAGCGCAGCCGTTCGGTCGAGGCCAGTTCGCGCAGGCGGCGGTGGAGTTCGGCGGGGTCGGCCAGTTCCGGCAGCCGCGCGGCGACCACTTCGCGCGCGTGGGTGAGCCGGTGCGCGGCGGCCGGTGTGCTCGCCTCCGTCTCCGCCGCCGTCTCCGGCAGATCGAGGCCCACCCCGTCGTACAGGACCAGGGTGCGCCGGTACGACGGCGGCAGTTCGAGCAGCACGTCCAGCAGTTCCCGGTCGGCGGGGTCGGCGGGCGGGGGCTCCGGGGCCCGGTGGCGGGGGCGGAAGCGGTGCCAGGGGGAGAGCGCGCAGTCGTACGCCACCGCACGCACCCAGCCGGCCGGATCCCGGTCCCGGGCCACCTCCGGCCAGCGTTGCCAGGCCAGCTGGAAGGCTCGCTCCACGGCCTCGCGGGCCAGCTCCCGGCGCCCGGTGAGCAGATAGGTCTGGCGTACCAGGGCGGGGGCGCAGAAGGCGTACAGCGCGTCGAATGCCTGATCGGGCGTCAGGGCCGGGGAGCCGGCAGGGTTCTTCATCGTCACCATGCACCCTTTCGTACGAAAAAGAACATAAACATATATTGAGCGACACATCGGGGGTTCGCCTGTTACGCCGGGAAAGCGCGTGTCGTTGGGAGCATGGCGTGCGTGACGCAGATGACCGCTCGCCGCTCGTCCTCGCCGCTGCGCTCCCGGATGCGCGACCGCTCGCCCGGACTCGCCGCGAGCCTCCTGAACGGTGCCGTCGCCGCCGGACTGGGCCTCGGCTCGTTCGCCGTGCTGGTGATGGTGCTGTGGGTCAGCTCGCCGTACCCGGACAGCGGACCGGGCGGGGCGCTGCACGTCGCCGCCGCCCTGTGGCTGCTGGCGCACGGCGTCGAACTGGTCCGCACCGACACGCTCTCCGGCGCGCCCATGCCCGTCGGCATCACCCCGCTGCTGCTGCTCGCCCTGCCGGTGTGGCTGGTGTACCGGGCGGCACGGGACGCCACCGACGCGTCCGCCGAACCGGACGGCCCGCCACCGGTGCCGGTGCGTACGGCGTGGACGGGCGTGCTCCTCGGCTATCTGGGCGTCGGCGCGGCAGCGACGCTGTACTGCTCCGGCGGCGAACTGCGCCCGGAATGGCCCTGGGTGACGGTGTGTCTGCCGGCCGTCGCGGCGGGCGCGGCCGGTGCCGGGGTGTGGTCGGCGTACGGCCGCCCGCGCGAGCCCCTGCTGAGCCTGCTGGCGGTGCTGCCGGGACGGGTGCGGCGGCTGGTGTTCGGCACGGACGAACGGGCCCGGCTGGGCGCGGCCGTACGGGCCGCCGGCGCCGCGACGACGGTGCTCTTCGGGGGCGGGGCGCTGCTCGTCGGGGTGTCACTGGTGTGGCACGGCGAGCCGGCGCGGGCTTCCTTCCTCCAGCTGACCGAGGGCTGGACGGGGCGGTTCGCGGTACTGCTGCTCGGCATCGCCCTCATCCCCAACGCGGCGGTGTGGGCCGCGTCCTACGCGCTCGGCCCCGGCTTCGCCCTCGGCGCCGGGCACCTGGTCCACCCCCTCGCGTCCGACCCCGCCCCGCTGCTGCCGCCGTTCCCGCTGCTGGCCGCGGTGCCGGAGCCGGGCGTCGGTACGGAGCAGAACTGGGCGGCGGGGCTGCTGCCGGCGGTGGCCGGGATGACGGCGGGGTGGTTCGTGGCACGGGCTGCCGTACTGCGGCCGGAGTCCGGGGAACCCGCGCGGGCGAGCTGGTCGGCGGGCCGTACCGCCGGGGTGGTCCTGCTGACGGCGACGGTCTGCGCGGCGGGCCTCGCCCTGCTCGCCGAGCTGGCGGGCGGCCCCCTGGGCGTGGCCGCGCTGACCCGCCTCGGCCCGCTGTGGTGGCAGACCGGGGGAGCGGCCGGCGCCTGGACGCTGACGTTCGCGCTGCCGGTGGCGCTGATCGTACGGGCCTGGCGACTGCGCGGCCGACGCCCGGGGCACGGCGGGATCCCGTCACAGGGCACGGAGGCGGGGGGTACGGCCCCGAAGGGAGCGCAGGGCGGCACGGGGGTCGTGACACCGACGGCTGCAGGGAAGGCCGGGCAGTCGGGTGCGACCGGAGAGACCGTAGAGACCGGAGAGAGCGGAGAGAGCGGGAAGGCCGGAGGGGCTGGAGAGGTGGCCGAGGCGGGGGATGCAGGGAAGGCGGGAAGAGCGCCCGCTCAGACGGGCCCGGCGGCCGGCGCGAGCGGAGCCTGCACGAGTGGAGCCGGCGCGACCGGAGCCGGGGCCGAGGTCGCCGAGGAGGACCTGTACGACTTCGTCCCCGCCGAGGACCCGTTCCCGACGCCGTTCACCGAGCCCTTGCCCGGGAACTGGCACGACGACGTCGCCCGCGCCTCCCGCTGGGCGGCCCTGAGGGAGGCGGCGGCGTCCCGTGACACGGCCGGCACCGCCGACACCGCCCCCGCGTCACCGCCCGAGCCTCGCCCGGACTCCTCCGGGTGAGGCCCTCAGCTGTTCTGCGCGCCCAGTACGCCCCGCAGCTCCCGTGGCAGCAGGGTCTCGCAGGACTGCTTGGCCTGGTGGGTGAGGGCGTCGTTCACACAGGTGTAGTAGTCGCGGTAGACCAGCTGGACGGTGAAGGTCGAGGCCACCAGGACCAGGGCCAGGGACGCCGTGATCAGGCCGCCGACGGCCGCCGTCGTCTGGGGCCGGCCGGCCGGGGCCGCCGGGGCGTCCGGGGCCGGGCGGCGCGGCTTGGCCCGCAGCGCGCTGCTGCCCCAGTACAGGGCGAGGGCGCCCAGCAGCAGGGACACGTACGGCCAGCTGAAGAGGGCGAAGAAGACCGCCCACATGCCGGAGAGCAGGGCGTACCGCGCGCGGCGCTGGGCCGGGTCCGTGGGGTCCCAGCGCATGCCGGGGCCGGCCGGTCCGCCGGGGCCCTGCGGGCCGCCGCCCGGCCGCTCGCCGAAGCCGCCGGGGGAGCGGCCGGGCTGCTGGTCGCTCCACTGACTGCCCCAGGGGCCGCCACCGCCGGCACCCGGACCGTGCCCGGGCCCCTGCCCCGGCCCGGCACCGTGACCTTGACCGTCGCCGGCACCGTGACCGGAGTCGTGGCCGTGACCAGCGCCGGGACCGTATCCAGGTCCGTACCCCGGACCCGGCCCGTACCCAGGACCGGTCGGGCTCCCGGGATGGCGCGGCTGCCAGGGCCGGTCCGGAGTGCCCTCCGGCGGCGGCGCGAACGGGTTGTCGTCCTGCCGCTCATCGCCCTGCCCAGAGCCACCCTGGCCCGAGCCGCCGTTCCCGGTGCCACCGTTTCCCGCACCACCCTGACCAGAGCCACCCTGCCCGGAACCCCCGTGCCCGGGGCCCCCGTGACCAGAGCCCCCCTGCCCGGCACCGCCGCCCGCTCCCGGGCCGCCGGGACCGCCCCACGTGGGGTCCGTCGGGGGTGAGGTCGGGCGCTCCCGCAGCAGTGCGGCGCCACGCTCGCCTCCCTGGGCCGGGCGCGGGGGGAACGTGAGGAGTCGCAGGCTGCGATCGGGCATCAAAAGAGCGTCTTCCCCTAGGTGACTACGGCAGTCCGACGTGAGCTTCCACCCCGTGAACGCGCCGCGCGACGGCCGCGTTCCCGAGGCTGCTCTTCGTGATTCCTTGCGAACGCTACCGTCCGGCCGACCACCCGTCCCGAGGGGCCCTTCCCGAGTGCCGGTATCGTTGCTGACGGTCGGCCGCTTCGTAGACTTCCCCGTATACCGGGACGCGAAGCATTCGTACGAATGTACAAACCGACCGTCCGTGGATCGCAACCCGAGAAAGGGCCCCACCGTGGCCGCCACCACCCCTGGCCCAGCGGTCAAGCGTCTTGTCGTGCTGGTCTCCGGATCCGGCACCAACCTGCAGGCGCTCCTGGACGAGATCGAGCGCACCGGAGCCGAGTCGTACGGCGCGCGGATCGTCGCCGTCGGGGCCGACCGCACCGGCATCGAGGGGCTCGCCCGGGCCGAGCGGGCCGGGCTGCCGACCTTCGTGTGCCGGGTGCAGGACCACGCCACCCGGGAGGAGTGGGACGCCGCTCTCGCCGAGGCCGTGGCCGCGTACCAGCCCGACCTCGTGGTCTCCGCGGGGTTCATGAAGATCGTCGGGAAGGAATTCCTCGCGCGGTTCGGCGGGCGGTTCGTCAACACCCACCCGGCCCTGCTGCCCAGTTTCCCGGGAGCCCACGGGGTGCGTGACGCGCTCGCGTACGGCGCCAAGGTCACCGGCTGCACCGTCCACTTCGTCGACGACGGCGTCGACACCGGGCCGATCATCGCCCAGGGCGTGGTCGAGGTCCGGGACGAGGACGACGAGAGCGCGCTGCACGAGCGCATCAAGGAAGTCGAGCGAAGGCTGCTCGTCGAGGTCGTGGGGCGGCTCGCCCGCAACGGCTATCGCATTGAGGGACGAAAGGTAGTTATCCAGTGACCGCCACCGCCGAGAGCAACAAGCGGCCCATCCGTCGCGCGCTCGTCAGCGTCTACGACAAGACCGGGCTGGAGGAGCTGGCCCGCGGGCTGCACGAGGCCGGTGTGGAGCTGGTCTCCACGGGGTCCACGGCCGGCCGGATCGCCGCCGCCGGTGTCCCCGTCACCAAGGTCGAGGAGCTGACCGGCTTCCCCGAGTGCCTGGACGGCCGGGTGAAGACCCTGCACCCGAAGGTGCACGCGGGCATCCTCGCCGACCTGCGCCTGGACAGCCACCGCGAGCAGCTCGCCGAGCTGGGGGTGGAGCCGTTCGACCTGGTCGTCGTCAACCTCTACCCGTTCCGCGAGACCGTCGCCTCGGGCGCCACGCCGGACGAGTGCGTGGAGCAGATCGACATCGGCGGCCCCTCGATGGTCCGTGCCGCCGCCAAGAACCACCCCTCCGTCGCCGTGGTCACCAGCCCGGAGCGGTACGCCGACGTCCTCGCCGCGGTGAAGGACGGCGGCTTCGACCTCGCCACCCGCAAGCGGCTGGCCGCCGAGGCCTTCCAGCACACGGCCGCCTACGACGTGGCCGTGGCCTCCTGGTTCGCCTCCTCCTACGCGCCCGTCGACGAGACGCGGTTCCCCGACTTCCTGGGCGCCACCTGGGAGCGCGAGAACACCCTGCGCTATGGCGAGAACCCGCACCAGCCGGCCGCCCTCTACGTCGACGGCAGCGGCGGCGGACTGGCCCAGGCCGAGCAGCTGCACGGCAAGGAGATGTCGTACAACAACTACACGGACACGGACGCCGCCCGCCGTGCCGCGTACGACCACGCCGAGCCCTGCGTCGCGATCATCAAGCACGCCAACCCCTGCGGCATCGCGACCGGCGCGGACGTCGCCGAGGCGCACCGCAAGGCGCACGCCTGCGACCCGCTGTCCGCGTTCGGCGGCGTCATCGCCGTGAACCGCCCGGTCAGCAAGGAGATGGCCGAGCAGGTCGCCGAGATCTTCACCGAGGTCATCGTCGCGCCCGACTACGAGGAGGGGGCCCTGGAGGCCCTCGCCAAGAAGAAGAACATCCGCGTCCTCAAGGCGCCGGGCGCCCCGGCGAACCCGGTCGAGGTCAAGCCCATCGACGGCGGCGCGCTCCTCCAGGTGACCGACCGGCTCCAGGCCGACGGCGACGACCCGGCCAACTGGACGCTCGCGACCGGTGAGCCGCTCTCCGCCGACGAGCTGGCCGAGCTGGCCTTCGCCTGGAAGGCGTGCCGCGCGGTGAAGTCCAACGCCATCCTCCTCGCCAAGGACGGCGCCTCCGTCGGCGTGGGCATGGGCCAGGTCAACCGCGTCGACTCCGCGAAGCTGGCGGTCGAGCGGGCCGGTGCCGAGCGCGCCCAGGGCTCGTACGCCGCCTCGGACGCGTTCTTCCCGTTCCCGGACGGCCTGGAGATCCTGACCGCCGCCGGCGTCAAGGCCGTGGTCCAGCCGGGCGGTTCGGTCCGTGACGAACTGGTCGTGGAGGCCGCCGAGAAGGCGGGCGTGACCATGTACTTCACGGGCACGCGCCACTTCTTCCACTGAGCCGCACCCGCCACCCCCGCTGAGTCCCGCCCGTCCCCGACGGGCGGGACTCGGCCGTATCCGGGCGCCAGTATCCGGACGCCACCCGTCCGAAGCGGCCTCGGCGGCCGCCCGCGACAACGGTCAGCAATGTTTCAGTCCATCGTCAGCGGTGGACGCGAGGGTGGTGGGCATGACGTCGATCGTGGCAGTCTCCAGCTGCCTTCCCGACACCATCCCGATCGCCCGGTTCCATCGTGAACTCGGGCTCACGGACGTCCAGTTGCGCCGCTACCAGCGCTTCTACGGGCTGTCGGACGTGTGCCGCGACCCGGAGGCCGACGAGACGCGGCTGCTGCTGCGTGCCGTGGCCGGACTCGCGGAGCTGCGCGGGCAGGAGGAGCGGGTCCGGTACGTGCTCCAGGCGCGCACCATGCCCGCCCCGCTGCCGTATCCGCTGACCTCGCTCGGCCCGATCCAGGACGAGCTGGGACTGCGCCACGCCACCGGATTCGTCGTCTCCCAGCACGCCTGCGCCTCCGGGCTGCTCGCCGTCGACCTGGCCGGCACCCTGCTCGCCGCCGACCCCGACCCGGACGCCCTCGCCCTCGTCCTGACCGGCGAGAAGGCCGGCACCGGGCACAACCAGTCCATCCCGGACGTCACCGTCATGGGCGAGGGCACCGCCGCGCTGCTGGTCAGCGCCGACCGCACCGGACGCAACCGGATGCTCGGCTACGCGGCCCGCACCCACAGCCGGTTCGGCGCCGAGTTCATCATGGGCGCCGAGGCCGCCGCGGACTTCCAGGACCGGTACGGGCCCGGCCTGTGCGAGGTGATCACCGCAGCCCTGGAGGAGGCCGGCTGCGCCCTCGACGAGCTGGCCCTCGTCCTGCCGCACAACGTCAACCGGCTGTCCTGGATCGGCGTGTGCCGCACCCTCGGGCTGCCCCTGGAGCGGGTCTTCCTCGACCTGGTGCCGCACACCGGGCACTGCTTCTGCGCCGATCCCTTCATCAACCTGCAGCGGGCGAGCGAGGTGGGCCGGCTGCGCCCCGGCGACCGCTATCTGATGACCAGTGTCGGCCTGGGCGCGACCTTCGCCGCCATGGTCCTCGAGCACTGAGCCCGCGAGCCCGCGTCGGACCCGCCGCGCCCGCGCGGCGGCGACACCGGCCGGTGCGCACCCGAGAGAGCACCGCGCGCCCCCAGACGACACCGCGCACCCGAGAGATCAAGAGGTCGATATGCCATCACCGCCCCCCGGCTTCACCGGCCGCCTCAAGCGCGCCGTCACCGGTGACGCGGGCACGCCACTGGTGTTCCTCGGCAACTTCGAGGTGGAGAACCAGTGGGCCCTCGGCGAGCCCGCCCTGCCCCGGGTCGCCGCGCACGCGGGCAGTGCCGTCGTCAACCGCATGGACGAGTTCGCGCTGCTGCTCGGCGGCAAGGACGACCACGTCGTCCTGAAGACCGCCCTGGACGACGGCTACCGCGCCTACCTGGAGGGGCTCGGCCTCGCCCTGCCCACCGTGCACGTGGTCGCCGGTCAGGAACCCCGGCGCACCGTCAGCGAGGACGCCCTCGCCGACCCGGAGCTGCTGCGCACCCTGTCCGCGCTGGCCGCCGAGGGCGCCCGGCTGACCGCCCACGGCATCTCCACGGTGGAGGAGGAGCTGGCCGAGCGGACCGGACTGCGGCTCGCGGCCCCGTCCGCCGACCGGTGCAAGCACGTCAACAGCAAGGTCTACAGCCGCCGGCTCGCCGACGAGCTGGGTATCCGGCAGGCGCGCGGCTGGGCCTGCGAGACCCTGGAGGAACTGGCGGCCGCCGTCGAAGCGGCCGGCGAGCTGCTGGCCGCCGGTCACCGGGTCGTCGTCAAGGACGCGTTCGGGGTGTCCGGCAAGGGCATCGTCGTGGTCGACAACGCGCGGACGCTCGCCCGGCTGCACCGCATGGCCGCCACCCAGGCCGAACGCACCGCCAAGGCCGCCGGCACCGCCGTACGCACCGCGCTGGTCATCGAGGAGTGGGTGGCCAAGCGGGCCGACCTCAACTACCAGTTCACCGTGGCCCGCGACGGCGGGGTGCGCTTCGACTTCGTCAAGGAGCTGCTCACCGAGGGCGGGGTGCACAAGGGGCACCGCATGCCCGCGCGGCTGAGCGAGCGCCAGACGGACGAGATCCGCGACACCGCGCTCCGGCTCGGCGAGCGGCTCGCGGCGGACGGCTACTTCGGGGTCGTCGGCGTGGACGCGATGGTCGACCCGGACGAGGGCCTCTACCCGGTGGTGGAGATCAACGCCCGCAACAACATGTCCACCTACCAGGCCGTGGTGCACGAGGTGCTGGCCGGGCCGGACGACGTCGCCGTGGCCCGCCACTTCACCGTCCGGCCGCGCCGCCCGCTGCCCTTCGCGGAGCTGCGCGAGCTGCTCGGCCCGCTGCTGCTCACCCAGCCCGGCGACCGCCCGCACGGCCTGTTCGTCAACAACTACGCCACGGTCAACGCCGCAGCCGACGACGCCGGCGCGAGCGGCTTCGAGGGCCGGCTCTACGGCGTGCTCCTCGCCGCCTCCGACGAGCGGATCGAGGCCCTCGACACCGACATCACCCGCCGCCTCGCGGCCCTGACGGAACGGAGCTGAGCATGAGCGTCGCCTTCGAGGTGCAGGGCCTGAGCGTCAGCGGACTCGCCGCGGAGTTCGGCACTCCGCTGTACGTGTACGACGGCGAGGAGATCACCGGCCGGTTCCGGGACCTGCGCGCCCGGCTGCACCCCGCCCTGGAGGTCTTCTACTCCCTCAAGGCCAACCCCAACATCTCCGTGTGCGCCCTGCTCCACCGCAGCGGCGCCCGCGCCGAGGTGTCCTCGCTCACCGAGCTGGTCACGGCCCTGCGCGCCGGGGTCGCCCCGCACGACATCATCTTCCTCGGCCCCGGCAAGAGCGCCGCCGAGCTGGCCGCCTGCCTGGACGCGGACATCCACGCCATCGTCTGCGAGAACCTGGACGAACTCGCGCTCATCGACCGGGCGGCCCGGGAGCGGGGAGTCACCGCGCGGGTGGCACTGCGGGTCAACCCGGCGTTCTCGGTGAAGGGTTCCGGCCTGACCATGGGCGGCAAGCCCCGGCAGTTCGGCATCGACGAGGAGCAGCTGCTCGCCGCCGGACCCGCACTCGCCGCCCGGTACGAGGCCGTACGCCTCATGGGCGTCCAGGTGTACCTGGGCACCCGGATCCTCGGCGAGGACACCGTCGTGGACAACACCCGGCGCATCCTCGACCTCGCCGAGCGGCTCTCGGAGCGGCTCGGCTTCCCGCTGGAGACGGTCGACGTCGGCGGCGGCCTCGGCATCGCCTACTTCGACAACGAGAAGGACCTGGACGTCGCCGAGCTGACGGCCCGGCTCAACCCGGTCCTGGACGCCTTCCACACCCGGCGCCCCGAGACCCGCCTGATCATGGAGCTGGGCCGGTTCCTGGTCGCCGCGTCCGGCACGTACGTCACCCGGGTGCGCTACACGAAGACGTCGATGGGCGAGAACTTCGCGGTCACCGACGGCGGCACCAACCACCACATGGCGGCGGTCGGCATCGGCTCGTACGTCAAGCGGAACTTCCCGATGGACGCGCTGGAGCGCCTGGACGAGCAGCCCACCGAGCCCTGGAACATCACCGGGCCCCTGTGCACCCCGAACGACGTCATCGGCAAGAAGGTGCCCATGCCGCCGCTGCGCGCCGGCGACCTGATCGGCGTGCGGCGCTCCGGCGCCTACGGGCCGACCGCCTCGCCGGTGCACTTCCTCAGCCACGGCTACCCGGCCGAGGTCCTCGTCCTGGACGGCACGGCCCATCTGATCCGGGAGCGCGACGACACCGAGGCGATGCTCGCCCGCCAGCGGCTGTACGACGCCGGTCCCGGCGCCCGCTGAACCCCCACCACGACAAGGAGAACGACATGACCGAGAACACCCTCACCGAGCGCGGCCGCTACCTCGACGCCGTCCGCCAGGGCCTGACCGAGGTGCTGAACAAGGACGTCTCCGCCGCCGAGGAGGGCGTCCGGCTCTTCGACGACCTGGGCCTGGACTCCAGCAGCGCGCTGGAGCTGCTCATCACCATCGAGGAGATCCTCGACGTGCAGTTCGACGCCGAGGAGCTGGAGATGACGCACTTCGAGACGGTCGGCTCCCTCGCCGACTTCGTGTCGGCGGAAGCGGACGCCTGAGCATGTTCCGCGCGACAGCGGCCGTACGGCCCGCCGCCCGGCCCGGTCCCGGGGACGCTGCGGCCGGTGTGCCGCGGCTGGTGCGGGCCGGCCGGTACGCGCCGGACGGGCCCGGCACGCCGTACGTACCGGCCGCGGACCGGGAGGAGTTCTTCCGGCAGCTCGGTGCCCCGCACGGGGTGCCGTTCGACCGGGCCGGCTTCGCCGCCGCGCCCCGCCGCACCTCCGTGGAGCTGGTCCGGGGCGCGCTCGCGGAGCTGGGACCGCTGTCCGCCGAGGAGGCGCCCGAGGTAGTCGTGGTGGCGTACGCCGCCCCCGACTTCGAGCACGCCGAGTTGATCGCGTCCTGTGCGCAGGGCCTGCTGCCGGGCGAGCCCCTGGCGTTCGGCCTGTCCGACCAGGGTGTGCTGGCCCCGTTCAGCGCGCTGCGGGCGGCGGTCGAGTACGCCCGGCGCTGCGGCCTGCGCCGGCTGCTGGTGCTGGCCGTCGACCAGAGCAGCCAGCCCTTCGCCGTACCGGCGGACCATCCGGGCGCGGTCCTGGCGGACGTGGCGGTGGCGCTGCTCTTCGAGTGGCGCGACGCGGCGGCCCCGGTGCACGGCATGGGGCAGCTGCCCTGGCCGGGCCCCGGTCCGGCGGTGCCGTGGGACCGGGAGCTGCCGCTGGTGGCGGGCGCCGGGGTGCGCACCGCCGTGTCCGGGGTGTGGCCCTGGGCGACCTGGGCCCCGGCCGGGCAGCCGGCCACGGCGGTGTGGTCGGCGCTGGCGGACCTCGCGGGCGGCGGACCGGCCCGTGCCGTCGTGGCCGACCACGACGCGGAACGCGCGATGCTGGCCCACTGCACGCTGGACCTCGCCTGCCGGACGAGTACGGGGGAGTGAGAGGACGATGACGGTACCGCCCGAGGTACGGGAGCACGGCCGGCAGGCCCGGACCAGCGCGCGCACGGACGGCCTGGTCCCGGCGCTGACGCTGCTGGTCCGCGCCCTGTCCCCGAAGGCGCCGCCCCGGGGCCCGCGCGGCCACGCGGTCCTGCCGAAGGAACTCCTGGAGGAGTTCGCGGCGGAGGAGGCGCAAAGCTCCGCCGGCGCATCAAGTCCCCGCGAACAAGAGCGAGTCGAGGATCCCGGTCCGCTTCCCGGGCTCGCCGTGCTGCGGCCCGGATCCGGGGCCGGCGCCCCCACTCCGCCCGAGTGGGGGTGGGCCCTGGCCTGGCTGCGGCTCGGGATGTCCGAGCGGCTCCGGGACGCCTGCCTGGCCCATCTCGCCGCCCGGCAGAGCGAGGGCGGCTCGCTGCTGATGCAGCAGATGGTGAAGGGCACGCTGGCCGACGTCCTGCTGGAGCACCTGGAGATCGAGGGCGTCCTCGACGACCTCGCCGACGGCCGGACCGGACCCCTCGGCCCGCTGCACCCCGCCGGCGACGACCGGCACCTCGCCGGACTGCAACAGCAGATCACCCGGGCCGACCGGGCGCTGCTGCGGCTGCTCGGCGCCCACGGCTTCACCGCCGACGGCCCGGGCGCCGGCGCCCACGCCTCCGAACTGCTCGCCGACGCCTACGGCGTGACCGGCACCGGCACCGGACGGGAGGACGCGTGATCAGCCTGCCCGCCTCGCTGGCCACGGCACACCGGGAGGTGCGCCGCTGGGCCGACGACCTCCGGCAGGGCGCCCTGGAACTCGACCGGGACCCGGACGCCATCCACCGCTACCTCGACCTGCCCGCCGTACGGTTCCTCGCCGGCCACCAGGTGCCGTCCGACTGGGACCGGGCGAGCACCGACCCCGGCAGCGGGCCCGCGCACGGGCTCGCCACCCTGGAGCGGGTGCTGGTGAGCGAGGAACTGGCCCGCGGCGACGCCGGGATGATGCTGGCCTCGCCGGGCCCGTCGATGTGCGGGGTGCTGCTCGGCGTGCTGGCCGCACCCGAGCAGCGCGCGTGGGCCCACGACCGGCTCGCCGAGCGCCCCCGCTGGACCTGCTTCGCCCTGACCGAGCCGGAACGGGGCTCGGCCATCGGCGAGATGACCAGCACCCTCACCCCGGTGGGCGACGGCTCCTACGTCCTGGACGGCGAGAAGCGCTACGTCGGCAACGCCGCCCGCGCCGACCTGGGCGCCGTCTTCGCCCGGGTCGCGGGCACCGAGCGGCTCGGCGTGCTGGCGGTGCTCGTCGACACCGCCGACCCCGGCTTCCACGCCGAGCCGCTGCCCACGGTCGGGCTGCGCGGCGCCCAGCTCACCCGGATCCGGCTCGACGGGGTGCGGGTGCCGGCCGAGCGGGTGCTGGGCGCGCACCTGCCGCCGACCCGGCGCGGCATGTGGAGCATCGTCCAGGTCTTCAACCGGCTCCGGCCGAGCGTCGCCGCCATCGCCCTGGGCATCGCCCGCGCCGCCCACGACTACGTCGGCGAACACCGCCGCCTGTTGCGCGGGCCGGAGCGGGAGGCGTACGAGGAACTGGGCCGGCGGATCGACGCGGCCCGGTCGCTGACCTACCGGGCGGCCCTCGCGGTGGACCGCAGGCCCTCCGCCGGCCATCTGGCGTCGGCGGCGAAGGCCAGGGCCTGCGAGGTCGCCGAGGAGGTGACGCTGCGCGCCCCGGACTTCTTCGGCCCCGGTGCCCGGCTCGACCATCCGCTGCTCGACAAGTGGGCCCGGGACGCACGGGGCGTGGAGTTCATGGAAGGCACCCGGAACATCCAGAAACTCACCCTGTTCCAGGGCCTGCACACCGGAAAGGTGGGCCGGAACTGACGATGCCGCATCCCATGTCGCCGGCGACACCGATACCCACGGCCGACGTCGACGAGGTGGAGATCTGGCGGATTCCGCTGGACGCCTGGCCGGACCCGGAAGGATATCCGCCGGAACTCGAGGACATCCTGGACGACGAGGAGAGGGAACGCGCACGACGGGGCACCGAACCGGGAATGCGGCGGCGTTTCGTCGTCGCGCACGCCGCCGTGCGGATCATCCTCGGGGAACGGCTGGGCCGCGCCCCGGAATCGGTGCGCCTCACCCGGGGCCGCTGGGGCAAACCACGGCTCGCCCGGGAGACCGGACCGCACTTCAGCCTGTCCCACTCCGGCGAGCTGGCCCTGCTCGCCCTCGCCCCGCGGCCGGTGGGCGTCGACGTGGAACTGCCGCGGGCCGGTCTGGACGCGCTGCGCCTGGCCGGACGGTTCTTCACGGCCGAGGAGAGCGACTGGGTGGCCCGCGACGGACACGCGGCGTTCACCCGGCTGTGGACCAGGAAGGAGGCGTGCGTCAAAGCGGCCGGCGGGCGGCTCGCCCAGGGAATGGCGCTGCCCGTGGGGCATTCCTCGGCGCAGGCCGCCGTCCGTGATCCCACGGGAGTTCTTCCCGGTCCCTGGCGCGTGCGGGACGTACCGCTTCCCGGTGCGTATGCGGGGGCCGTCGCCCTGCTCGGCGACGGTCCCTTTTCCGTGTCGCGCCGGATGTGGTATCACATCCGGCCAGAAGAATCCGACACCGTGTGGAACACATGGGGTGTCAAGTAGAAGAAACTCCCCCGACATCGGAGTACTTGTACCCGTGATCGCGCTCCGGCCCGTCACTAGTTTTCCGTATGCGAGGAGCGCGCCAATGTACCGGCCGGATGCCGAAAGCCCGGCCCGTTTCCCGTGATCCGGGTATTTCTTTCGAGGAGGGGAGAGCAGACGTGGCAGGCAGGAACCTGATCACCAGGGCCGCCCGGTGGAGCGCCGTCCACCCCTGGTGGGCGATGACGCTCTGGGTGGTGTTCGTGCTCGGCGCCCTGGTGGTCGGCGGTATGACGGGCACCCGGTCCGCCACCGACTCGGATCTGGCCATCGGGCAGTCCGGGCGGGAGGCGGCCCTGGCCCGCAGCGGCGGCCTGGAGAACCGCGCGGTGGAGAACATCCTGGTCACCCCCTACCGGGGCACCCTGGACCGGGCCGCCGCCGACCGTGCCATGGACGAGGCCGTCGGCGCGCTGAAGGGCGCCGAGGGCGTCGCCGCCGTCGGCCGGCCCGTCGCCGCCCCCGACGGTTCGGCGCTGCTCGTGCCGGTGACCCTGGCCGGCGACCCCGAGACCGCGGCCGACCGGGTCGCGCCGCTGCTGGACAAGGTGGCGAAGGTCCGCGACGCGCACAGCGACGTACGCGTCGAACTCGTCGGCGCCGGTTCCATCAAGGCGGGCCTGAACGACATGCTCGACCGGGACCTCGGCAAGGCCACCGTGCTGAGCCTGCCGGTGACGCTGCTCGTGATGGTCTTCGTGTTCGGGGCGATCGTCGCCGCGAGCGTCCCGGTGCTGCTCGGCATCTCCTCGGTGCTCGCCGGGCTCGGCCTGTGGGGCGTGGCCTCGCAGTTCGTGCCCGACCCCGGACCGGTGACCCACATCATCGTCCTGATGGGCATGGCCATCGGCGTCGACTACTCCCTCTTCTATCTCAAACGGCAGCGCGAGGAACGGGCGCTGGGCGCCGACAACATCGACGCCATCGAGATCGCCGCCGCCACCTCCGGGCACTCCGTGATGATCTCGGGCCTGGTCGTGATGGCGTCCATGGGCGCGCTCTACCTCGCCGGGCACATCGCCTTCGAGTCGATGGCCACGGGCGCGGTGCTGGTGGTGGCCATCGCGATGCTCGCCTCGCTGACCGTGCTGCCGGCCATGCTCTCCAAGTTCGGCCGCTACCTGGACAAGCCGCGGGTGCCGCTGGTGTGGCGGCTCACGCAGAAGGGCGGCGTCAAGCCGCGGCTGTGGTCGGCGATGCTGAAGCCCGCCCTGCGGCACCCGGCGCTGGCGCTCGTCCTGTCCGTCGGCGCGCTGCTGGCCCTCGCCGTGCCCGCGCTAGACCTGCGGCTGAAGGCCACCGGCATCGACGACCTGCCCCGGTCGATCCCCGCGATGCAGGCCAACGAACGGCTGACGCGGTCCTTCCCGAGCCAGGCGGACACGCACACGGTCGCCGTCCGGGTGCCCGCGGGCCGTGACGCGGAGCTGGCGAAGGGGGTCGGCGCGCTCGTCGACCGCGTGCGGCACGACAGCCTCTTCGTGCACACGCCGGCGCCCGAGGTGCGGACCTCGCGGGACGGGCGGGTGGTGACGATCGCCGTCGGCACCCGCTTCAACAGCAGCTCGCGGCAGGCTCAGGAGTCCCTGTCCCGACTGCGTGAGGACATCGCCCCGGCCACGGTGGGCCGGATCGAGGGCGCGCGGTACGCGGTGGGCGGCAGCGACGTCGCCTACGACGTCGACTACCGGGCGAACGTCGTGGACAAGATGCCGTGGGTGCTGCTGGTCGCCCTGGTATTCACCTTCCTGGTGATGGCGGCGGCGTTCCGGTCGCTGATGCTCGCCGCGATCACGGTGGTGCTGAACGTGCTGTCCGCGGTGGCCTCCTTCGGGGTGCTCGCGCTGATCTTCCAGCGGACCTGGGCGGAGGGGCTGCTGGACTTCGAGTCGACCGGGCGGGTGGTGGCCTGGCTGCCGCTGATGCTGTTCGTGATCCTGCTGGGCCTGTCGATGGACTACCACGTGTTCGTGATCAGCCGGATCCGGGAGGCGGCGCGCGGCGGCCTCGGCATCCGGGAGGCGGTGGAGCAGGGCATCACCCGCACGGCCGGCGTGGTGACGAGCGCGGCGGTGGTGATGGTCTGCGTGTTCGCCCTGCTGGCCTCGCTCACCTTCATCGAGATGAAGCAGATGGGCGTGGGCATGGCCTGCGCGGTGCTGCTGGACGCCACGCTCATCCGGATCGTCGTCCTGCCCTCGGTGGTGATGCTGCTCGGCTGGAAGACCTGGTGGCCCTCGCGCCTGGCCCGCCAGGACGAGACGCGGCCGGTGTGCGTGCCGGCCGCGGTGGCGGAGCGGGCCACCACGGTGCGGTGAGGACGGGCGCCCGGCGCACAGCGGCCGGGCCCTGACGGCCGGGGAGACGGGTGACACCGTCTCCCCGGCCGTTTCGCGTCGCGGGTGCTCCGTTGCCTGTGAATTTTCCTGAGGGAGTTCTTTCTCTGCAACGACGCTTGGGGGAGCGCTACACTCGGTCCCGCGTTCGACGGAAACTGGCCGACCACCAAGGTTTCCGGCGTGCGCTGACGGGGGAACGGGGCGATCACGGGGAGAGGCCCTTATGTATGGTGACGACGGCTTGCCGTCGGCTCGTTGGGAGTATCAGCTCACCCAGGTCGAGTCCCTCTCGGAGCGCGAGAGGCAGGTTTTCTCACTGCTCGGAGCAGGGTTATCGAATCGCGCGATCGCGTCCAGGTTGCGAGTGACGGAACGTACGGTGAAGGCGCATGTCGCGAATATCCTGGCCAAGCTGAAAGTGGAATCCCGCCTTCAGGTGGGTCTCGTCGCCCAGGCCCACCTGCTCATGTACGAAGGTACAGTGCCAAACCGGCCAGCTGTGACCGATAATTGATCAGTTCTATCACTCTGACGTTTTCCCGGTTTTTATGAGTAGGGACGGGAAATTGGTACACATCTCCATATTGGGTCCGCTGCTGATCGGCGACGGTCAAAAGACCATCGGTGTGCGGGCGAAGAAGATTCGCGTGATGCTGACCATGCTGGCCCTGAATCCGGGTCAAGTGGTCGCCTTCGACGAACTGATCGACGAACTCTGGGGCGAGGCGCCGCTGAAGAACACGCGAAACGCCTTGCAGGCGAATGTGCGGCGCATGCGGAAGTCCCTGGCCGAGCTGGGCCTCGCGGACGGGGAAGAGGGGCTGATCCGCACCGTCGACAACGGCTACATGCTCGACATGCCCGAGGACGCCCTGGACGCCTACCGCTTCCTCCGGCTGGCCGAGCAGGGCGCGAGCCTGGTCAACCGGGAGCCGCACGAGGCCATCGGGCGGCTCCGGGAGTCCCTCGCCATGTGGCGCGGGCCCGCCCTGCTGGACGTGAGCGACGGACCGCGCTGCCGGGCCGTCGCCCTCCGGCTGGACGAACAGCGCAAGACCGCGCGGGAGGATCTGATCCAGGCTCAACTGCAGGCCGGCGAGGCGGGGGTCGTCGTTGCCGAGCTGAAGCAGCTGCTGGCCCAGTATCCCGAACGCGAGCGGTTCAGCGAGCAGTTGATGATCGCGCTCTACCGGTGCGGGCGGCAGTCCGAGGCCGTCGACATCTTCCATCGCACCCGCAAGTGGCTCGACGAGGAACTGGGCCTCAAGCCGAGCCAGCGGCTGCACACCCTTTACCAGGCGATCCTGATGCAGGACCCCTCTCTGCTGTGACCCGCTGAACGGACGGCGGAGCGCCGGCGGCCCCGGGCCGCCGGCGCTCCCGTGCGTGCGGTCAGCTCTCCCGCAGGGCCCTGTCGGTGAGCGCGCCGATCCGCGCTACCGCCGTACCCCCGAGCATCTCCTCGTGGTCGCAGTCGATCTCGTGCACGGTGAGCGGGCCGTCCAGGTGCGGACGCCAGCGCCCGGCGAGTTCCCCGGTGGGAGCCGCCTGCCCCCGCGTCGCCACGAACAGGGTCAGCGGCCCGGCGAACCGGCCCGGCGTGAACGCGCGCGCGATGTCGGTGTGGTGGCGCATCACCGTCATCAGCCGGTCCAGGTCCCGGTCCGCGATCGTCATGCCGCGGGCGTGGTGGGCGAGGAACGCGGACCGGATCTCCTCGTCGCCCGGGTCGGGGTCGCCGGGCGCCACCGGGAAGGCGTCGAGAGCGGCGAGGAACGCCACCCGCTCGCCCGCCGCCTGCAGCCGTACGGCCATCTCGTGCGCGACGAGCCCCCCGAACGACCAGCCCAGCAGGTGGTACGGCCCGTGCGGACGCACCCGCCGCACCCGCTCCACGTACGCGGCCGCCAGCGACCGTACGTCCGCCGGCCGCTCCCAGGCCCCCGGCTCCGCCGCGACACCGTCGGACTGCAGCGCGTACACCGGCCGCTCCGGGTCGAGACGCGCGGCCAGCTCCGCGAACGGCAGCCCGAAGCCGACTCCGCCGTGCACGCAGAACAGCGGTGCGGCGGTGCCGTGCGGCCGGATCTCCAGCAGCGGCACGGTGGCCGCCTCCCGCGCCGCGGCCGGGGCCGATGCCGCCGCCAGGGCCGCCACCGTCCGGTGCGCGAAGACGTCGGACAGGGCGAGCGTCAGCCCCGCCTTGGCGGCCCGGCTCACCACCTCCACCGAGCGCAGACTGTCCCCGCCCAGCGCGAAGAAGTCCCCGTCCGCATCGACCCCGTCCAGCCCGAGGACCTCGCAGAAGACGTCGGCGAGCGCCTGCTCGGCCGCGGTGCGCGGGGCGCGGCCGGTACCGGCGGGCGCCGGGGCGCCGGGCGCAGGCAGGGCCCGTACGTCGAGCTTGCCGTTCGGGGTCAGCGGCAGCGCGGGCAGCGACACCAGCGCGGTCGGCACCATGTGCGCCGGCAGCGACTCGGCGAGGTACGCGGTCAGCACGGGCACGTCGACGGCGGCCACACCGGGTACGGGCACCACGTACCCGGTCAGCCGGTCGCCGCCGTCCGCCGGGGTCAGCACCACCGCGGCCTGCGCGATCACCGGATGACGGGTGAGCGCGGACTCGATCTCGCCCGGCTCGATGCGGAATCCCCGCAGCTTGATCTGCTGGTCGGCGCGGCCCACGTAGTCCAGCTCGCCGTCCGTCCGCCACCGCACCAGGTCCCCGGTGCGGTACATGCGGGTGCCGGCCGGCCCGTAGGGGTCGGCGACGAACCGCTCCGCCGTGGTGACCGGCCGGCCCCGGTAGCCCTGGGCCAGGCCCGCGCCGGCGATGTACAGCTCGCCGGTGACCCCGTCCGGCACCGGTGCGAGCGCCGTGTCCAGCACGTACGCCCGGACGCCCGGCAGGGGCCGGCCGATCGGCGGCCGGCCGCTGTCCGGGGCGAGCGGGGCGCTGAGGGTGGCGGCCACCGAGATCTCGGTCGGGCCGTAGGCGTTGCGCAGGACCACCCGGCCCGCGGTGCGCTCCACCACCGCGGGCGGGCAGGCCTCGCCGCCGACCATGAGGCACAGGTCGCCGGGCAGGGCGGCCGGTTCCGGGAAGCGGCCGACGACGGTCGGCGGCAGGATCGCGTGATTGATCCGCTGCTCGGCGAGCAGCGCGGCGAGCAGCGGCGCGGACAGCCGGCTCTCCGCGGGGGCCAGCACCAGGGTGCCGCCGGAGAACAGCGAGGCGGCCAGCTCCCACACGGTCGCGTCGAAGCTGAACGAGGCGAACTGCAGCGCCCGGGTGTCCGGGCCGGTGCCCAGCTCCTCCTGGTGGTGGGCGACGAGGTGGGCCGCGCCCGCGTGCGGCACCACCACCCCCTTGGGCCGGCCGGTCGAGCCGGACGTGTAGATGACGTACGCGGCGTCCCCCGTCGACAGCGGGCGCGCCCGCTCGGCGTCGGTGACATCGGTGTCCGGGAGGGTGCCGGCGAGGTCCGCGGTGGCCGGGTCGTCCAGCACCACGCGTGCGGTGCCGTCGGGGACGCGGCCGGCGGTCTCCCGGGTGGTGAGGACGGTGACCGGGGCCGCGTCGCCGAGCATGTAGGCGATGCGCTCGGCCGGGTAGTCGGGGTCGACGGGCAGATAGGCGGCGCCGGTCTTCAGCACCGCCAGCAGGGCCGTGACCGTGCGCGCCGAGCGGGGCAGCAGGAGCGCGACCACGGCACCCGGCCCGGCGCCGTGGCCGAGCAGCAGCCGGGCGAGCCGGTTGGCCTCCGCGTTCAGCCGCCCGTACGACACCTCCGGCGCGCCCGGCTCGACCAGTGCGGGGCGCTCCGGTGCCGCCGCCGCGTGGGCCTCGAACAGCGCCGGGAGCGGGTGCGCCGGGCGGGGCCGGGACGGGCCGTGCCGCTCGGTCAGCAGGGTGCGGCGCTCGTCCGGGGTGAGCAGGGAGAGCGCGCTGAGCGGCGCGCCGGGGGTGCGGGCCGCCTCGGCGAGCAGCACGGCCAGCGCCCCGGCGAGGCGGTCCGCGGTCGCCTCGGTGAACAGGTCCGCGCTGTACTCCAGGCGGATGTCGAGCCCGTCCGGGCGGCCGTCGGCGGTGATCCGCTCGGTCACCTCGAAGGCCAGGTCGAACTTGGCCGTGTGCGAGGGCACCGGCTCCACGGTGGCCGTCAGCTCCGGCAGCGTGGGCAGCGGGTCGCCGCCCGGGGTGAGGGAGAGGACCACCTGCACCAGCGGGTGCCGGGACAGCGACCGCTCCGGCTTCAGCTCGTCGACGAGATGCTCGAAGGGCAGCTCGGCGTGCGCGTACGCGGTCAGGTCCGTCTCCCGCACCCGGTCCAGCAGCGCCGCGAACGACGGGTCGCCGGAGGTGTCGGTGCGCAGCACCAGCGTGTTGACGAAGCAGCCGACCAGATCGCGCACCGCGTCGTCGGTCCGCCCGGCGACCGGGCTGCCCAGCGGGATGTCGGTGCCCGCGCCGAGCCGGGTCAGTACGGCCGCGAGACCCGCCTGGACCGCCATGAACAGGCTGGCACCGGCACCCTGGGCCAGCTCGGCGAGCCGGGCGTGGTCGGCGGCGGGCAGTGCCCGGGTGACCGCGGCACCGCGCTGCGAGGACCGGGCCGGCCGCGGGAAGTCGGCGGGCAGCTCCAGCTCCTGCGGCATCCCGGCCAGCACACGCGTCCAGTGGGCGAGTTCCACGGAGAGCGGGCTGTCCGGGTCGTCCTTGGCGCCGAGCAGCTCGCGCTGCCAGCGGGCGTAGTCGGCGTACCGCACGGGCAGCGGCGGCCAGTCGGGTGCGCGGCCCGCCCGGCGGGCGTCGTAGGCGGCGGTCAGATCGCGAGCCAGCGGCCCGAAGGACCAGCCGTCGGCGGCTATGTGATGCAGCGTCAGCAGCAGGACGTGGGTCCGGTCCGTGAGCGCGAACAGGCGCGCCCGCACCGGGATCCGGGCGGCCAGGTCGAACGGCTCGGCGGCCTCGGCGGCCAGCGCCGCGGCCAGGGCGGCCTCGTCCGGCACCGGCACCACGTCGAGCCCGGCGCCCGCCTCCTGGGGGGTGAGCACCAGCGGCGCCGCCCCCGCGTCGGCCGCCACGAACAGCGTCCGCAGCGTCTCGTGCCGGGCGATCACATCCGCCACCGCCGCGCCCAGCGCACCGGTGTCGAGCGGGCCGGACAGCCGTACCGCCAGCGGGATGTTGTAGCCGGCCCCCGCGCCCATGCGGTCCAGGAACCACAGGCGTTCCTGCGCGTACGACAGCACCGCCGGCGCCTCCGGGTGCGCCGCGGCGCGCAGCGCGGGCCGGGCGGCGGGCTCCGGGGCGCCGTCCCCGGGGAGGGCGCCGGCCAGCGCCTGAGCGGAGCGGGCGTCGAACAGCGCCCGCAGCGGGACCTCCGTGCCCAGCTCGGCCCGCAGCCGGTTGACGACGCGGATCGCCGACAGCGAGTGGCCGCCGAGCGCGAAGAAGTCGTCGTCGGCCCCCACCCGGTCCAGCCCGAGGACCTCGGCGAAGACCGCGCACAGCAGCTCCTCGCGCGGCCCGGACGGCGGCCGGCCGGTACCCGCCCGCCGCTCGTCCGGGGCGGGCAGCGCCTTGCGGTCGACCTTGCCGTTGGGGGTCAGCGGCAGCTCGTCCAGGAAGACGTACACGGCAGGGACCATATGCGTGGGCAACACCGCGGACGCGCGCTCCCGCAGCCGGTCGCGGTCGGTCCCTGCCGGTACGACATGGGCGACCAGGCGGGTGTCCCCGCTCCGGTCGGTACGGGCGGTGACCACCGCCCGCTCGACGCCGGGCTGTGCGCCCAGCACGGATTCGATCTCGCCGAGTTCGATCCGGTGCCCGCGGATCTTCACCTGGTGGTCGGTGCGGCCCCCGTACTCCAGCGCCGTGCCGTCCGGCGCCCAGCGCACCACGTCGCCGGTGCGGTACATCCGGCTGCCGGGCGGCCCGAACGGGTCGGCCACGAACCGCTCGGCACTCAGCCCCGGCCGGCCCTGATAGCCGCGGGCGAGGCCGGTGCCGGCGAGATACAGCTCGCCGAAGCGGCCGTCGGGCACCGGGCGCAGCGCCGCGTCCAGGACGTAGACGCGGGTGTTGGCGATGGGCCGGCCGATGGGCACGGGCCCGGCCGGTGCCGCGGGCAGGGGCGCCGCCGTCGACCAGATCGTGGTCTCCGTCGGGCCGTAGACGTTGATGACCGACGCGCAGTGCGCGGCCATCGCCCGGGCCAGCGGCTCCGGCAGCGCCTCACCGCCCACCAGGGCGCGCAGCCCCGCCAGGGCCGGGCCGTACCCGCCGGCCAGGGCCTGCCACAGGCTCGGCGTGGCCTGCAGCAGCGTCGCGCCGCAGGCCGTGATCAGCGCGGCGAGGGCGGCCGGGTCGCGCACCGTCTCCCGGTCGGCGACGACCAGCTCGGCACCCGCCGCGAGCGGCACGAACAGCTCCAGATTGGCGATGTCGAACCCGAACGTGGTCACCGCGAGGAACCGGTCGGCCGGCGTCACCGCGCAGCGCCGCCCCATGTCCGCGACCAGGTTCACGAGCGCGCCGTGCGGTACGACGACACCCTTGGGGCGGCCGGTCGAGCCAGAGGTGTGGATCACATAGGCGGGATGGCCGGCCCGGGGAGCGGCGGGGCCGGCCGGCGCCGTGGTGGCGGGCGGCCGGGCGGGCTCGTCCAGGATCCACAGGGCGCCGGTGAGCGCCGGGCCCATCTCGTCGAGCAGGGGGCGGATCCGGCGGTGGGTGAGGGTCACCACGGGCGTCGCGTCCGTCAGCATGTGCCGCAGCCGCCCGGCGGGGTGGTCGGGGTCGAGCGGCAGATAGGCCGCGCCCGACTTCAGTACGGCCAGCGCCGCGACCACCAGGTCGGCCGACCGGTCCAGGGCGAGCCCGACCACCCGCTCCGGGCCCGCGCCCGCGGCCCGCAGGTCCGCCGCCAGCCGGTCCGCGCGGTCGTGCAGCTCCCGGTACGTCAGCCGTTCGGTGCCGCAGGTGAGCGCCGGCGCGTCGGGCGTGCGCGCGGCCCACCGCTCCAGCAGCGGTGCCAGCCACGGCCCCGGCACCGGGGCCTCGGTGCGGTTGCGGTCCGTCAGGATCCGGGCGGTCTCCTCGGCGTCCAGCAGGTCCAGCCGGCCGCACGGCTCGTCCGGGCGGCGGACGGCCTCCTCCAGCAGCCGGACCAGACACCGCCCGAGGCGGCGCGCCTCGGCCTGAGGGACGAGCGCCGGCACATGGTCGACGGCCAGCTCGAACGGCTCCCCGGGGAACACCGTCACGGTCAGCGGGTAGTGGGTGGCGGAGCGGATGTCCAGGCCGGTCACCCGGGGGCCCGCCGTGGCGGGGGCGGGCTCCGGGCCGGCCATCGGATAGTTCTGGAACAGCAGCACCGTGTCGAACAGCTCACCGCGCACCGCCGTCCGCTGCTGGATCTCCGCCAGCGGCAGATGCTCGTGCGCCAGCAGCTCCGTCCGCGCCCGCTGCACCCGCGCGAACAGCTCGGCCGGGGTGAGCCCCGGGGCCACGTCGACACGCACCGGCAGGGTGTTGGCGAACAGGCCCACCATCCGCTCGACGTCCGGCAGCTGCGCCGGCCGGCCGGCGGCGACGGTCCCGAACACCACCGTGTCCTGCCCGGTCAGCCGCGCCAGCAGCAGCGCCCAGCAGCCCTGCACCACCGCGCCCACGGTCAGCCCCCGGGACCGGGCGAAGCCGGCGAGGGCGGCGGCGACACCGGGCGCCACCTCGACCCCGACCCGGTGCGGCAGCGCCGCACCCCCGGCCGGGCCTCCCGCCGCGTCCCCGGCGCCCGGCACCAGCCGGGTCGGCTCCGTCACCCCGTCCAGCGCCCGCCGCCACGCCGTGCGGGCCGCCTCCTTGTCCTGCGCGCCCAGCCAGGCGAGGTACGCCTGGTACGGCGGCACCGCCGGCCGCGCCGCCGCCCCGCCCCCGCGGAACTCGGCGAAGGTCTCGGCCAGTTCCCGGGTCAGCGTCGCCATCGACCAGCCGTCCACCAGGATGTGGTGCACCGTCCACAGCAGCCGGGCCCGCCCGTCCCGCGCCCGCAGCAGGGTGAAGCGGTGCAGCGGCGGCCGGGCCAGGTCGAAGCGGCGCAGCCGTTCCTCGGCGGTCACCCGGTCGAACTCGCCCGCGGGCAGCCGCTGCTCCCGCCACGGCGGCTCCACCGACCGCGGCAGTACCTGGACGGCCTCGCCGCTCCTGCGGTACCGGAAGCACGCCGCCAGATTCGGGTACCGGTCGAGCAGCGCGCCCGCCGCGGCCCGCAGTGCCCCGGCGTCCGCGTCGGTCAGGTCCGCGAGGTCGAGCACCAGTTGCAGCGCGTAGACGTCCGCCGCCTCCCGGTCGTACGCGGAGAGGAACAGCAGACCCTGTTGCAGCGGCGACAGCGGGAGGACTTCACTGATGGCGGATTGCCGGTTCAAGCCATGCTCCTCACGGAAGAGCGGGACGGGCGCGGCCGCATTTCCGGCCCGCACGATTCCAACCGGACGACGATTTCACGAGCACGCTGACGAACAACTGACCGTCAGCTGACGCCTGAACCCCCCCCCGCCGACAAGGCCGGAAGCCGTCAGCAGACCGTCAGTCCCCGGTCAGCGCCCGTCGACAGGCTTTCGGCGAGGCCCATTCGCCGCCGTAGGCCAGGAGTGCCAGTGCCGGTCATCACCGCGTCGCATGAATTCGATGTCAGCGACCTCTTCGTGAATCTTCAGCCGCTCTTCGGGCGCAGGCTGTTCCTGAAGATCGAGGGATTCAACTTCGCCGGATCCATCAAACTCAAGGCCGCCCGCGAGATGGTCGCCCAGGCGGAGGCCGCAGGGCTGCTCCGCCCGGGCTCGACCCTGGTGGAGTCCTCGTCCGGCAACATGGGCGTGGCGCTGGCCCTGCTCGCGGCGAGCCGCGGCTACCGGTTCGTGTGCGTGACCGACACCCGCTGCAACGCGGTGACCCGGCGCACCATGGAGTCCCTCGGCGCCGAGGTCCACGTCATCACCGAACCGCACGAGACCGAGGGCTTCCTCGGCGCCCGGATCCGCCACGTCAAGGCGCTGCTCGCCGCCGACGACAGCAGGGTGTGGCTGAACCAGTACCTCAGCCCCGGCAACTGGATGGCCCACTACCGCACCACCGCCCCCGCCATCGCCCGCCAGTTCCCCGACCTGAACGTGCTGTTCGTCGGCGCCGGCACCACCGGCACCCTGATGGGCTGCGCCCGCTGGTTCCGGGAGCGGCGGCCCTCGGTGCGGGTGGTCGCCGTCGACAGCGTCGGCTCCGTCACCTTCGGCGGGCCGGCCGGCACCCGGCACATCCCCGGCCTCGGCACCAGTGTGCGGCCCGCGCTGCTCGACGAGAGCCTGGTCGACGCCGTCGTCCACGTGCCCGAGGCGGCCACCGTGCGCACCTGCCGGGCGCTGACCCGGCACGGCTTCCCGGTCGGCGGCTCCACCGGTACGGCGGTGACCGGCGCGCTGCGCTGGCTGGAGGAGCAGTACGGCGACGGCGCCGGCGGGGTCCGCGAACAGATCACCGCGGTGACCGTCTCCCCGGACCTGGGCGACCGCTACATGGAGACCGTCTACCACGACGAGTGGGTGCACGGCGCCTTCGGCCCGGACCTGCTGACGGACCTGGCCGCCGACCGCGCGGACCTGACGCGCCTCGCCCGGCCGGCCGCCCCGGCGGACCACGACAACGCCGGCGGACTGACGACGGCCACGGCAGCCGCCGCCACGGACCGAACGAGCTGAGCGGGGCTGATTTCCGACAATGACGGGGAGCAAAGCGATGACGACAAACCGAGGCGCCGTCCTCCCGCTCACCGCGGCGCAGGCCGAGATCTGGTTCGACGAACAGTTCGCCACCGGACCGCTCGGCTACAACATGGCCGACTACATCGACCTGCGCGGGCCGCTCGACACCGGGCTGCTGGAGCGGGCGCTGCGCCGCCTGGGGCACGAGGCCGAAGGGCTGCGCGTGCAGTTCGTGGAAGACGCGGGCACCCCGGGCCAGATCATCCGGCCGCTCGCCCGGCTCCCGCTCCGCAAGCTGGACTTCAGCACCGAGCCCGAGCCGCTCGCCGCCGCCGAGCGGTGGATGCGCGCCGACCACGCCGAACCCCTGGAGATCACCGACTTCCCGCTGTTCCGCGGCGCCCTGCTCACCCTCGGCCCCGAGCACCACCTGCTCTACCTGTGCATGCACCACATCCTGGCCGACGGCTACAGCCGCGCCCTGCTCTACCCCAAGCTGGCCACGCTCTACGCCCGCCTGGCCGCGGGCGAGGACGACCCTGCCCTGGACGCGGACGCCATCCCGCCCTTCCACAAGCTGCTCGACGGCGAACGCCGCTACCTGGAGTCGAAGCAGGTCGAGCGGGACCGTGCCCACTGGACCGGCCGCCTCACCGGCGACGGCCCGGCCCCCGAACTCGTCTCGCTCTCCGACCGCGACCCGGCCCCCGGCCGCAGCGCCCTGCGCCACACCACCCGGCTCACCCCGCACGCCACCGAGGCCCTGCGCGAGCTGGCCCGGGCCGGCAAGGTCACCCTGCCGGTCCTCATGGTCGGCGCCATGGCCGCCTACACCCAGCGGGTCACCGGCGTCGCCGAACCGCTGCTCACCCTCCCGGTGACCGGCCGCACCGGCGCCGTCGCCCGCGAGATCCCCGGCATGCTCGCCAACTACCTGCCGCTCGCCGTGCGCGTCCGCCCCGAGCTGACCGCCCGGCAACTGCTCCGGCAGGCCTGGACCGAGGTCTCCGGCGCCCTCAAGCACCAGCGGTACCGCGGCGACCGCATCCGCCGCGACATCGGCCTGCGCTCCGACGACCGGCGGGTCTTCGGCCCCTTCATCAACGTCCTCAACCAGGACCCGGCGCTGGCCTTCGGCGACTGCCGGGGCACGGTGGTCAACATCTCCACCGGCATCGTCAACGACCTCATCGTGACCGTCCTCAACACCGTCGACGGCACGATGGAGATCCACCTCGACGGCAACCCGGAGCTGTACTCCGACGCCGGCCTCGCCGCGCACCTCGCCCGGTTCGAGGCGTTCCTGGCCGACCTCGCCGCGCTGCCCGCCGACGCGCCCCTCGCCCGCATCGCCCTGCGCGCCCCCGGCGAGCCGGTCGGCCTGCTGGGCGCCTGGGACCCGGACGCCGAACGCGCCGGGTACGAGGGCCTGGTGGAGCGGGTGCGCGCGGTCGCCGCCCGCACTCCCGACGCCGTCGCCGTCACCGACGGCACCGAGCGCGTCACCTACCGGCAGCTGCTGACCCGGGCCGCCGGCGTCGCCGCCCGCCTGACCGCGTCCGGCTTCCGCCCCGGCTCGGTGGTGGCGATGCTCGCCGACCCCGGGGTGCCGTTCGTGACCGGTGTGCTCGGCGTCCTCGCCGCGGGCGGGGCCTATCTCCCGCTCGACCCGGCGGCCCCGGCCGCCCGCAACGCGTCCCTGCTCGCCGACAGCGGCGCCCGCCACCTGCTGGTCGGGCGCGCATACGAGGCGCAGGCCCGCGACGACCTGACCGCCCTGCCGCTCACCGACCCCGCCGACCTCACCTGCCCCACCGAACTCCCCACCGTCGGCGGGGGCCTGGATCTGGCGTACGTGATGTTCACGTCGGGGTCGACGGGTCGTCCGAAGGGGGCGATGGTGCAGCGGTCCGGGATGGTGAACCACCTGTGGGCGAAGGTGGGTGACCTGGAGCTGGTCGCGGGGGAGTCGGTGGTGCAGAACGCGCCGCTGACGTTCGACGTGTCGGTGTGGCAGATGCTGGCTCCGCTGCTGGTGGGTGGCACGGTGCGGGTCGCGGGGGAGTTGGCGGCGGATCCGTCGGGGTTGTTCGCGATGGTGGCCGGTGAGCGGGTGGCGGTGCTGGAGGTGGTGCCGTCGCTGTTGCGGGCGGCGCTGGACGCGTGGGACATCGAAGGGACCGCGCCGCAGCTGCCGGATCTGCGGTGGCTGATGGTGACGGGTGAGGCGTTGCCGGCGGATCTGTGCCGTCGGTGGCACGAGCGGTACCCGCATGTTCCGCTGATGAACGCCTACGGTCCGACGGAGTGTTCGGACGACGTGACGCACGCGGTCATCCGGGCCGGGGACACGCTGGGCGCTCGGGTGCCGATCGGTTCCGCTGTGCGTAACACGCGTTTGTACGTCCTGTCGGACGAGCTGCAGCCGGTGCCGGTGGGAGTGCCCGGTGAGCTGTACGTCGGGGGCGCGGGTGTCGGTCGCGGCTACCTCCACGACTCCTCCCGTACGGCGGGCACCTTCGTGGCCGACCCCTTCGGCCACGCCGGAACGCGCATGTACCGGACCGGTGACCGCGTCGTCCAGCGCCCCGACGGTCAGCTGGAGTTCATCGAACGCCGTGACCACCAGGTCAAGATCCGTGGCCGGCGTGTCGAGACCGGGGAGATCGAGGCGGTGGTCCGTTCGCTGGAGGGTGTGACGGACGCGGCGGTGGCCGTGCTCCCGGACGCCTCCGGCAACCCCCGTCTCGTCGGCTACCTGACCGGCCCCGAGGTGGACGCCGTCCGGGTACGGGCCGAGCTGGCCCAGCTGCTCCCGTCGTACATGATCCCGGCGTCGTGGCTGGTCATGGACTCGCTGCCGTTGACGGCCAACGGCAAGCTGGACCGCAAGGCGCTGCCCCAGCCCGCGTTGGAAGGGCAGGAGGCCAAGCGGGCCGCGGGCAACGACCGTGAGCGCGTCCTCGCCGAGATCTTCGCCGACGTCCTCGGGGTCGCCGAGGTCGGCGTGGACGAGGACTTCTTCGCTCTCGGCGGTGACAGCATCCGCTCCATCCAGCTGGTCAGCCGGGCCCGCGCCGCCGGGATCGCCCTGACCACCCGCGACGTCTTCGAGCACAAGTCGGTCACCGCCCTCGCGCGGGCCGCCGGAAGCCTGGACGCGCACGCCGGGCCGACCGGGGACGACGGGGTCGGGCCGTACGAACTCACCCCGATCATGGCCCAGTTGCACGAGGAGACCGGCACGCTCACCGGGCCGGTGGTCAAGTACAGCCAGCACATCGTCGTCGGCGTTCCCGCCGGGCTCGACGCCGGGCTGCTCGACGCCGCCCTGCACGCCGTGGCCGACCACCATGACGCCCTGCGCACCCGGGCCACCGAACCGGCACCCGGCCTGTGGCACATGGAGGTCCTCGCCCCCGGTGCGCTGGCCGGTGTGCCGCTGGCCGCCACCGCCGAACCGGACGGCAAGGACGACCCGGCCCGCGCCGAACGGCAGGCCGCCGCTGCCCGCGCCCGGCTCGACCCGGCCCGCGCGGTCATGATCCAGGCCGTGCTGCTCGCCGCCCCGCCCGGAGCGGACACCGCCCGGCTGGTGCTGTGCGCCCACCACCTCGTCGTGGACGGTGTGTCCTGGCGCGTGCTGCTGCCCGACCTCGAAGCGGCCTACCGCGCCCTCGCCGAGGGCCGCACCCCGGCGCTCGACCCGGTCGGCACCTCCTACCGCGGCTGGTCCGCGTTCCTCGCCGAGCAGGCCCGCACCCAGGTGCGCGGCGCCGAACTCGCCGTATGGCAGCGGCAGCTGGCGGGCCCCGACCCGCTGGTGGGCACCCGGCGTCCCGACCCGGCCCAGGACGTCCACGGCACCCTGCGCACCCTCCGTCTCGAACTGGGCCCCGCGGCCACCGCGCCGCTGCTGACCGAGGTGCCCGCGGCCTTCCACGCCGAGATCAACGACGTACTGCTCACCGGGCTCGCCGTCGCCGTGGCGGACTGGCGCCGCCGGCACGGCCACACCCACCACGCGCAGACCCTGATCGAGCTGGAGGGGCACGGCCGGGAGCAGCTCGGTGACGAGCTGGACCTGTCCCGTACCGTCGGCTGGTTCACCAGCGCCTTCCCGGTCCGCCTGGACGTCGGCGCCGTCGACTGGACGGAGCTGTGGGCGGGCGGCCCCGCGCTCGCCGCCGTACTGAAGCGGATCAAGGAGCAGCTGCACGCCCTGCCCGACCGGGGCGTCGGCTTCGGCCTGCTGCGCTACCTCAACCCGCACGCCGCCCGCGTCCTCGCCCGCCACCCGCGGCCCCAGATCGGCTTCAACTACATGGGCCGCTTCGACGCCCGCGCGGACCGGCTGTGGGAGCCCGTCGGCGGGGACGGCGTCGTCGGCACCGGAGCCCACCCGGGCATGCCGCTGCCGCACCTCATCGACGTCACCCCGGCCACGGAGGACCGGCACGACGGACCGCACCTGATCGCCAACTGGGCGTGGGCCGGGAACGCGGTCGCCGAGGAGGACGTCCAGGACCTCGCCGACACCTGGTTCCGGGCCCTGGAGCTGCTCGGCCGGCACGCACCGGCCGCGGGCGGCCGTACCCCCTCCGACGTGCCGCTGGTCGACGTCACCCAGGACGAGATCGAGGCGTACGAGGCCGAACTCGCCGACGCGGGCACCGCCCTGGCCGACATCCTGCCCCTCACCCCGCTGCAGCAGGGCATGCTCTTCCACGCCGACTACGACACGGCGACCGACCACGGCACCGACGTCTACACCCTGCAGATCGTCGCCGAGGTGGAGGGCGACCTCGACCCGGCCGCCCTGCGCGCCGCCGGCCAGGCGCTCCTGGACCGGCACCCCAACCTGCGCGCCTCCTTCCGGGCCCGGCCGGCCGGCGCCCCCGTACAGCTGATCCCGGCCCGCGCGGACCTCCCCTGGCAGGAGACCGACCTGCGCGACCTGCCGGAACCCGAGCGGACCGCCGAGCTGGACCGGATCACCGCGGCCGAACGCGCCCACCGCTTCGACCTGGACCGCCCGCCGCTGCTGCGGTTCACGCTCGTCACCCACGGCGAGGGCCGGCACCGGTTCATCTGGACCAGTCACCACATCCTGGTCGACGGCTGGTCGATGCCGCTGCTGGTCCGCGAGCTGTTCGCGCTCGGCCGGTCCGGCACCGACGCCGGCACCCTGCCCGCCCCCGTCCCCTACCGCACCTACCTCGCCTGGCTGACCCGGCAGGACCGCACGGCCGCCCGGGCCGCCTGGCGCGAGGCGCTCGCCGGCCTCGACGGTCCGACCCTCCTCGTGGACGCCGCCCCCGACCGCGCCCCGGTGCTGCCCGAGTCCCTGCGGCTCGACCTGCCCCGCGACCTGACCCAGGCCCTCACCGGCTGGGCCCGCGCCCGGGGCCTGACCCTCAACACCGTGCTCCAGGGCTGCTGGGCGCTGCTGCTCGGCCGGCTCACCGGCCGCCAGGACGTCGTCTTCGGCGCCGTCACCTCCGGCCGGCCCGCCGAGGTCCCGGGCGTCGAGTCGATGATCGGCATGTTCCTCACCACCGTGCCCGTGCGGGCCCGGCTGCACCCCGGCACCCGCCTCACCGAGCTGCTGCGCACGATCCAGCACCAGCAGACGGCGCTGCTGCCCCACGAGCACCTGGGCCTCGCCGACATCCACAAGGCGGCGGGCCTGTCCGGCGAGGTCTTCGACACCGTCGTCCTCTTCGAGAACTTCCCGCTCGACGCCGCCGACCCGGCCGCCGGCACCGACGGCCCCCGCGTGCTGCGCACCGAGGCCCTGGACGCCCGCCACCACCCGCTCAGCATGGCGGTGTTCCCCGGCGACACCCTCACCCTGCGCTTCGACTACGCGCCCGACCTGTTCACCGGCGCCGACGTCGAGCGGATCGCCGTCATGGTCCGGCACCTGCTGCGGACCGTCACCGACGGCGGCGACCTGCCGCTCGCCCGGATCGACATCACCGCCCCGACGACCCTCGCCGGCCCCGGACAGCCCGGCGAACTCGGCGGCCTGCTCGGCTCCTGGGACCCGAGCCTGCCCGAGGAGAGCCTCGGCGTCGTGGAGCGGGTCCGGGCGGTCGCGGCCCGCGTGCCCGACACCGTCGCCGTGGCCGACGGCACGGACAGCGTCACCTACGGCGCACTCGTGGAGCGCGCCGGCGGCCTGTCCGCCCGCCTCACCACCGCCGGCGCCGGCCTCGGCTCGGTGGTGGCGCTGCTCGCCGACCCCGGGGTGCCGTTCGTGACGGGCGTCCTGGGCGTGCTGGGCGCGGGCGGGGCGTATCTGCCCCTCGACCCGGCGGCCCCGGCCGCCCGCAACGCGTCCCTGCTCGCCGACAGCGGCGCCCGGCACCTGCTGGTCGGGCGCGCGTACGAGGCGCAGGCCCGCGAACTCGCCGCCGACACCACCGTGCTGGTCCTGGAGGACACCCTCACCGACCACGCACTGCCGACCGCCCTCGGCGGGGGCCTGGACCTGGCGTACGTGATGTTCACGTCGGGGTCGACGGGTCGTCCGAAGGGGGCGATGGTGCAGCGGTCCGGGATGGTGAACCACCTGTGGGCGAAGGTGGGTGATCTGGAGCTGGTCGCGGGGGAGTCGGTGGTGCAGAACGCGCCGCTGACGTTCGACGTGTCGGTGTGGCAGATGCTGGCTCCGCTGCTGGTGGGTGGCACGGTGCGGGTCGCGGGGGAGTTGGCGGCGGATCCGTCGGGGTTGTTCGCGATGGTGGCCGGTGAGCGGGTGGCGGTGCTGGAGGTGGTGCCGTCGCTGTTGCGGGCGGCGCTGGACGCGTGGGACATCGAAGGGACCGCGCCGCAGCTTCCCGACCTGCGCTGGCTGATGGTCACCGGTGAGGCGTTGCCGGCGGATCTGTGCCGTCGGTGGCACGAGCGGTACCCGCATGTTCCGCTGATGAACGCGTACGGTCCGACGGAGTGTTCGGACGACGTGACGCACGCGGTCATCCGGGCCGGGGACACGCTGGGCGCTCGGGTGCCGATCGGTTCCGCTGTGCGCAACACGCGCTTGTACGTCCTGTCGGACGAGCTGCAGCCGGTGCCGGTGGGAGTGCCCGGTGAGCTGTACGTCGGCGGCGCGGGTGTCGGTCGCGGCTATCTGTTCGACCCTGCGCGTACGGCGGGGACGTTCATGGCGGACCCCTTCGGTGGCGCGGGTGCGCGGATGTACCGGACGGGTGACCGGGTGGTCCAGCGCCCCGACGGTCAGCTGGAGTTCATCGAGCGCCGTGACCACCAGGTCAAGATCCGTGGCCGGCGTGTCGAGACCGGGGAGATCGAGGCGGTGGTCCGTTCGCTGGAGGGTGTGACGGACGCGGCGGTGGCCGTGCTCCCGGACGCCTCCGGCAACCCCCGTCTCGTCGGCTACCTGACCGGCCCCGGTGTCGACCCCGACCAGGTCCGCTCGGCACTGGTCCGGCTGCTCCCGTCGTACATGATCCCGGCGTCGTGGCTGGTCATGGACTCGCTGCCGTTGACGGCCAACGGCAAGCTGGACCGCAAGGCGCTGCCCCAGCCCGCGTTGGAAGGGCAGGAGGCCAAGCGGGCCGCGGACAACGACCGTGAGCGCGTCCTCGCCGAGATCTTCGCCGACGTCCTCGGGGTCGCCGAGGTCGGCGTGGACGAGGACTTCTTCGCTCTCGGCGGTGACAGCATCCGCTCCATCCAGCTGGTCAGCCGGGCCCGCGCCGCCGGGTTCCCGCTGACCACCCGCGACGTCTTCGAGCGGCGCACGGTCCTGGACCTCGCCCGGGCCGCGGCCGAGGCCCCCGCCGAGGAGGCCGCCGCCGCGCCGCAGCCCGCCGACGCGCTCATCGCTCTCTCCGCCGAAGAACTCGCCGACCTGGAACTTGAGTTGAGTGAGGACCTGTCGTGACCGAATCCAGCACCGGGTCGAAGATCAGCGCAGTGCTTCCGCTCTCGCCGCTGCAGCAGGGGCTGCTCTTCCTGTCCTCGTACGACCGCGCGGCACCCGACCACTACCTCCTCCAGTTCACCGCCGACATCGAGGGCGACGGCGCGGACCTGGAACGCAGACTGCGCGCCGCCTCGGCCGCGCTGCTGCGCCGGCACCCGAACCTGCGGGCCTGCTTCCGGCACCGCAAGAGCGGTGAGCCCGTGCAGGTCGTCCTCCGCGAGGACGACGTGACCCCCGAGTGGGCCGTGCACGACCTCACCCGCCTGCCCGCCGGGGAACGGACGGCCGCGGCGGACCGGCTGGCCCGGGAGGACCGGCGGCGCCGGATGGATCCGGCCCGCCCGCCGCTCATGCGGTTCAGCCTCCTCCGGCTCGGCGAGCGCAGCCACCGGCTGGTGTGGTCCGTGCACCACATCCTGGTCGACGGCTGGTCGCTGCCGCTGGCGGTGCGCGAACTGACCGTCCTCGCCGACGCATCGGGTGGGGAGTCTCTGCCGGAGCCCGCGCCGTACAGTTCCTACCTGGCCTGGCTGGGCACCCGCGACAAGGCCGCGGCGCGGGACGCGTGGGCCGGGCTGCTGCGGGGGCTCGACGGGCCCGTCCGGGTCGCCCCGGACGCCGTCGGTGCCGGGGAGCAGCCCGTCGAGGCCGAGGCCGTCCTGCCGCGCGAGCGGACCGCCGCGCTGCTGGCGTGGAGCCGGGCCCAGGGGCTCACCCTCAACTCCGTGGTGCAGGGCTGCTGGGCGCTGCTGCTCGGCCGGCTCACCGGGCGCGCGGACGTCGTCTTCGGCGCCGTCACCTCCGGGCGGCCCGCCGAGGTCCCGGACGTCGAGTCGATGATCGGGCTGTTCGCCAACACCCTGCCCGTCCGGGCCGACGTACGCCCGGAGCGGCCGGCCGGCGAACTGTTCCGGGACCTGGCCCGGCAGCAGCTCGCGATGATGCCGCACGAGCACCTGCCGCTCGCCGAGGTGCAGGCCGCCTGTGGCATCCAGGGGGAACTCTTCGACGCGGTCCTCGCCTTCCAGAACTATCCGCTCGACGAGGAGGAGCTGCGCCGGCACTCCGGCGGCACCGTCTCCGCCGCCCGCGTGCACGCGGCCACGCACTACCCCCTCCACCTGACCGTCACGCCCGGCGAGAGCCTCGGGCTGCGGCTGTCGTACCGGGCATCGGCGCTGGGGGAGGGCACCGCTGCCGCACAGCGGCTGCTGGACCGGCTGGTGCGCATCCTCGGCGAGGTGGCCGCCGACCCGGACGCGCCCCTCGCCCGCCTGGGCGCCCTCGACCCGGCCGAGGAGCACCGCATCCTCACCGAGTGGAGCGGCACCCCGACGGCCACCGGGCCGACCGCCGACGGGACGAGGGGCTCCGCCCGGTCCGCCGCCGACGGTACGCCGGCCCTCGGCCGATCCGCCGTGCCCGACCGCGCGCCCATCGCCGAGGGCGTCGCCGACGGTACGAGAGGCTCCGGCCGGTCCGCCGTAGCCGTCACTCCCGGTACCACCATCCCCTCCCGCTTCGCCGCCCAGGCCGCCCGTACGCCCGAGGCCACAGCCGTCACCACCTCCGGCGGCACCCGTCTCACCTACCGTGAGCTGGACGAGCGGTCCAACCGGCTGGCCCGGTTGATCGTCGCGCGCGGTGCCGGTCCGGAGGACTTCGTCGCCGTCGCCCTGCCGCGCGGCGCCGAGCTGATCGTGGCGGTCCTCGCCGTGCTGAAGGCGGGCGCCGCCTATCTGCCGCTCGAACCCGCCCACCCGGCCGAGCGCATCGCCCACACCCTGCGCGACGCCCGCCCCAAGCTGCTGCTGACCACCACGGACACCCGGCTGCCCGGCCCGGCGGACGTCCCCGGACCGCTCCGCGTCGACCTCGACACCGACGCCACCGGCGCCGAGCTGGCCGCCTGCCCGGCCACGGCCCCCGACCCCGCCCTCACCGCCGACCACCCGGCCTACGTCATCTACACCTCCGGCTCCACCGGCCGGCCCAAGGGCGTCGTCGTCCCGCACCGCAACGTGATCCGGCTGCTGGACTCCACCGACCGCTGGTTCCGCTTCGGCCCGGACGACGTGTGGACCCTCTTCCACTCCATCGCCTTCGACTTCACCGTCTGGGAGCTGTGGGGCGCACTGCTGTACGGCGGGCGCCTGGTCGTCGTGCCGTACGACGTCTCCCGCTCGCCAGGCGCCTTCCTGGACCTGCTGGCGGCCGAGCGGGTCACCGTCCTCAACCAGACGCCGTCCGCCTTCTACCAGCTGATGCGCGCCGACGCCGACCGTCCCCGCGAACTCGCCCTGCGGCACGTGGTGTTCGGCGGCGAGGCACTCGACCTCGGCCGGCTCGCCGACTGGTACGCCCGGCACCCGGACGCCCCGCGCCTGGTGAACATGTACGGCATCACCGAGACCACCGTGCACGTGTCGTACCAGGAACTGGACCGGGAGCTGGCGGCGGCCGGGCACGGCAGCGTCATCGGGCGGGGCATCCCGGACCTGCGGGTGTACGTGCTGGACAGCGCGCTGCGGCCGGTGCCGCAGGGTGTGCCCGGCGAGCTGTACGTGGCCGGGCCCGGCCTGGCCCGCGGCTATCTGGGCCGGCCCGCGCTGACCGCCGGACGGTTCGTGGCCTGCCCGTACGGGGAGCCCGGCGAGCGGATGTACCGCACCGGCGACCTCGCCCGCTGGCGTCCCGACGGCACCCTCGTCTACCTGGGGCGCGCCGACGAACAGGTCCAGCTGCGCGGCTTCCGCATCGAACTCGGCGAGATCGCCACCGTCCTCGGCGGCCACCCCTGGCCGGCCGAGGTGGCCGTCGTGGCCCGCGAGGACCGGCCCGGCGACCAGCGCCTGGTCGCCTACGTCGTCCCGCACGAGCCGGACGGCGGCCCCGACGACCGCGAACTCGCCGCGGGACTGCGGGCGTACGCCGCCGAGCGGCTGCCCGAACACATGGTGCCGGCGGCCGTCGTACGGCTGCCCGCGTTGCCCCTGACCCCCAACGGCAAGCTCGACCGGCGGGCCCTGCCCGCACCCGCCTACACCACCTCCGGGCAGGCCCCGCGCACCCGCGAGGAGGCCGCCCTGTGCACCGTCTTCGCCACCGTCCTCGGGCTCGAACGCGTCGGCGTGGACGACGACTTCTTCGCACTCGGCGGCCACTCGCTGCTCGCCACCCGCATCGTCAACCGGGTCCGCGCCGAACTGGACGCGGAACTGGAGGTCCGGGACCTGTTCGAGGCGCCCAGCCCGGCCGCGCTCGCCGGCCGGCTGCGCGGCGCCCGGCCCGGCCGGCCCCCGCTCACCGCCCGGCCCCGCCCGGCCGTCGTCCCGCTGTCGTACGCCCAGCAGCGGCTGTGGTTCATCGAGCGGCTCGGCGCGCCCGGCGGGCTCTACGCCATCCCCCTCGCGGTCCGGCTCACCGGCCCGCTCGACGTCCCCGCGCTCCACGCGGCGCTGCGCGACCTCGTCGCCCGCCACGAGGCGCTGCGGACCGTGTTCCCGGCGCGCACCGCCCCCGGTGCCGCCCCGGACCCCGGTGCCGGGACACCCCCCGTTCCCGGCACCGGTCCCGCGGTGAGCGTCGGCCCGGCCGAGCAGCGGGTGCTCGCGCCGGCCGACGCTCCCGTGCCCCTGCCCAGCAGCACCGTCACCGAGGCCGGGCTGCCCGCCGCGCTCGCCGCGGAGACGGCCCGCGGCTTCGACCTGGAGACCGGGATCCCGCTGCGGGCACGCCTGTTCACGCTCGGCCAGGACGAGCACGTCCTGCTGCTCGTCCTGCACCACATCGCCGGCGACCGCTGGTCCCTCACCCCGCTCGTCCGGGACCTGACCGCCGCGTACGCCGCCCGCCGCGCCGGCCGCGCGCCCGAACTGCCGGCGCTTCCGGTGACGTACACCGACTTCACGCTGTGGCAGCGCGAGCTGCTCGGCGACGAGGACCGGCCGGACAGCGAACTCGCCCGCCAGCTCGCCTACTGGCGGACGGCGCTCGACGGGCTGCCCGAGGAACTTCCGCTGCCCCGCGACATCCCGCGCGGCGCCCGCACCAGCCACCGGGGCGGCGTCGTGCGCGCCGCCCTGCCCGAGCGGCCGGCCGCGGCGCTGCGGCGGCGGGCGGCCGAGTGGAACGTCAGCCCGTTCATGGTGCTCCAGGCGGCGCTCGCCGCCCTGCTCACCCGGCTCGGCGCGGGCACCGACATCCCCCTCGGCACCCCCGTGGCGGGCCGCGGCGACGAACGGCTGAACGACGTGGTCGGCATGTTCGTCAACACGCTGGTACTGCGCACCGACACCGGCGGCGACCCCGGCCTGCGGGAACTCGTCGACCGGGTCCGGGTCCGGGACCTGGCGGCCTACCAGCACCAGGACGTGCCGTTCGAGAAGCTGGTGGAGGCGCTCGCCCCGGAGCGGTCCGCGGCCCGGCACCCGCTGTTCCAGGTGATGTTCGCCTTCGAGCAGCAGCAGGAGGCGCCCGCCGCCCGGGACGGACTCGCCGTACGGCCCGAGGAGGTGCCGTCCGCCACCGCCAAATGGGACCTGTTCTTCCAGTTCACCGAGGCGGGCGAAGGCGTGGAGCTGGCCCTGGAGTACAGCGCCGACCTGTTCGAACCCGGCACCGCCCGGCGCATCGCCGACGCCTGCGTCCGGCTGCTCGACGCCGCCCTGGCCGACCCGGACCGCCCGCTGTCCCGGCTCGACCTCCTCGGCGCCGAGGAACGGGCCGCGCTGCTGGCCCGCGGCACCCGCCGCACCGGCACCCCGGCCACCACCGTCACGGAACTCGTGGCCCGGCGGGCCGCCGCCACCCCGGACGCCGTCGCCCTGGTCCACCGGGACCCGGCGGGCGACCTCGTCCACACCGGCTACGCCGACCTCCACCGCGCCGCCGGACGCCTGGCCCACCTGCTCACCGCCCGGGGCGTCGGCCGCGGCGACGTGGTCGCGCTGTGCCTGGAACGCGGCCCGGCCGTCGTGACCACGCTGCTCGCCATCGCCCAGGCCGGCGCCGCCTACCTGCCGCTCGACCCCGCCTACCCGGCCGAGCGGATGCGGGACATGCTCGCCGACGCCGGGGTCCGGCTGCTGCTCACCCAGGACTCCCTCGCCGCCCGCTGCGCCGAGGCCGCCGGACCCGGCACCGAGCCGGTCGTCCTGGACACGCCCGCCACCCGGGCGGCCCTGGCCGCCCTGCCCGACCACGCACCGGACGTGCCCGCACCGCACCCCGACGACCTGCTCTACGTCATCTACACCTCCGGCTCCACCGGCCGGCCCAAGGGCGTGGCCGTCTCCCACCGGTCCGCCGTACGCCTCGTGCACGCCCTGCCCGAGCTGCGGTTCACCGCCGACGACACGTTCCTGTACTTCGCGCCGGTCGCGTTCGACGCCTCCACCTTCGAGATCTGGGCCCCGCTCGCGCACGGCGCCCGGCTCGCCGTCTGCCCGCCCGGGCCCGCGGACCCCGAGGCGCTCGGGGCGTTCCTGCGGCAGGCCGGGGTGACCGTCGCCTTCCTCACCACCCAGTTCGTCAACGCCGTCGCCGACACCCGGCCGCGCGCCCTGGCCCCGCTGCGGGCCCTGCTCACCGGCGGCGAGGCCCACTCCCGCGACCACCTCGACCGGCTCCGGGCCGCCCTGCCGGACACCGCCGTGCACAACGTGTACGGCCCCACGGAGGCCACCACCTTCGCCACCCGCCAGGACACCGCCGACGCCACCGACGCCCCCGCCGGTGTGCCCATCGGCCTGCCCATCGGCGACACCTGCGCCTACGTCCTGGACGAGGCGCTGCGACCGGTGCCGCAGGGCGTGGTCGGCGAGCTGTACCTGGCCGGGCCCGGCCTCGCCCGCGGCTACCTGGGCCGGCCCGCGCTGACCGCCGGCCGGTTCGTCGCCTGCCCGTACGGCGAGCCCGGCGCGCGCATGTACCGCACCGGCGACCTGGTGCGCTGGGACGCCCGCGGCCGGATCGACTACCTGAGCCGCGCCGACCAGCAGGTGAAGATCCGCGGCTACCGCATCGAACCCGGCGAGATAGAACGCCACCTGACGGCCCACCCGGCCGTCGCCCGCGCCGCCGTCCTCGCCTCCGCCGGCCGGCTCGTCGCCTACGTCGTCCCCGTCCCCGGCGAGCCCGCGCCCGAGCCGGCCCGGCTGCGCCGGCACCTGGCCCGCACCCTGCCCGACTACATGGTGCCGGGCGCGTACGTCCCGCTGCCGGAACTGCCGATGACCGTCAACGGCAAGCTCGATGTGGCCGCCCTGCCCGCCGCCCCGGACCGGCCCGCCGGCTCCGGCACGGCCCGCCCGCCCCGCACCGACGCCGAGCGGCGGCTGTGCGCGGCCGTCACCGAAGTGCTCGGCGGCCCGGCCGGACCGGACGACTCGTTCTTCGCACTCGGCGGGGACAGCCTCAAGGCGATCCAGCTGGTCAACACCGCGACCCGGGCCGGCCTGCCGATCACCCTCGCCGCAGTCTTCGAACACCGCACCCTGGAGTCCCTGGCCGCAACCGCCACACCGGTCGGGGGCACGCGGGAGGCTCCTGCGGGGGGCGCCGCCGAGCAGCACCGGGCTCTGGAGGCACCGGCCGCGAGCGCCGCGCCTGACGGTGGCATGTCGGAGGTGCCTGCCGGGCGGGCTGTCGCCGAAGGGGGCGCCGTCGAGCCGCACCGCGCCCCGGAGATGCCCGCCGCGCCCGCCAGGGGCACACGGGAGGTACATGCGGGGAGTGGCGTCACCGGACGGCACCGCGCCCCGGAGATGCCCGCCACGCTCGACCTGCTCGGGCCCGTCCTGCCCATCCGTGCCACCGGTGGCCGGCCGCCGCTGTTCTGTGTGCACGGCGGCCTCGGTTTCGGCATCCCGTTCGCCGCGCTCGCCGAACACCTCGGCCCCGAGCAGCCCGTGTACGCCCTCCAGGCCCGCGGACTCGCGGACGACGGGCCGCTGCCCGGCAGCATCGGCGAGGTCGCCGCCGACTACCTGGCGCGGATCCGCGCCCTCCAGCCGCACGACCCCTACCACCTGCTCGGCTGGTCCTACGGCGGCATCGTCGCCCACGAGATCGCCGCCCGCCTGCACACGGCCGGCGAGGAGGTCGCCTACCTCGCCAACCTGGACGCCTACCCGGACGACGGGCGCGGCGTCCACCCCACCGACGAGGAGTTCCTCGCCGACTTCCTCGCCGAGGCCGGCGTCGGCACCACCGGCCTGGACCGGCTCGACCCGCCCTCCGTCGCCGCCCACCTGGAGCGCACCGGCGGCCCGCTCGCCGGCCTCGGCCAGGCCACCCTGGAACGGCTGCTCGCGGTCATGCGCAACCACCTCGAACTGGTCCAGCGGCACACCCCGGACCACTTCGACGGCTGCCCGATGACGCTGTTCCGGGCCGCCGACGGGCTCACCGCGGAGGAGCGCGCCCTGAAAGCCAAGAGCTGGGAGCCGTACCTGGGCCGGCCCGCCGAGGTCCACGACGTGCCCTGCGGCCACCAGCAGATGCTCCGGCCGGCCCCGGCGGCGCTCATCGGCACCGCCGTGGCACACCGTCTGGGCGCCCTGGCCCCGGCCCGCTGACCCCCATCCCAACCGTCCGAGATCTGGAGACCCGCCATGGCCAATCCCTTCGACAACGAAGAGGGCACCTTCCTCGTCCTCGTCAACGACGAGGGGCAGCACTCCCTGTGGCCGTCCTTCGCCGCCGTACCCGACGGCTGGCGCGTGGCCCTGGACGCCACCGACCGTGCCTCCGCCGTCGCCTACGTGGAGAGCAACTGGACCGACCTGCGTCCGCTCAGCCTGCAGCGCCAGGCGGACTGACCGTGGCCGCGTCCGACACCGCGATCCTCGCCGAGGGGCTGGGCAAGACCTACCGCTCCCACACCGCACTGCACGGCATCGACCTTGCGGTGCCGGCCGGCACCGTCCTCGGGGTCCTCGGCCCCAACGGCGCGGGCAAGACCACCACCGTCCGCATCCTCGCCACCCTGGTGCAGCCGTCCGCCGGCCGGGCCAGCGTCGCCGGGTACGACGTGGTCCGCGAGGGCCGCGAGGTCCGCCGGCGCATCGGCCTGGCCGGGCAGTACGCCGCCGTCGACGAACTCCTCACCGGCCGCGAGAACCTCGTCCTGCTCGCCCGGCTGCTCCGGTTCGGGCGGCGCGGTGCCGTCCGCCGGGCCGCGCAGCTGCTGGAGAGGTTCGAGCTGACCGAGGCCGCCGACCGGCCCGCGGGCACCTACTCCGGCGGGATGCGCCGCCGGCTCGACCTGGCCACCTGCGTCATCGGCGACCCCGAGGTGCTGTTCCTGGACGAGCCCACCACCGGCCTTGACCCGGCCAGCCGCAACGTCCTGTGGGACGTGGTGCGCGACCTGGCCGCCGGCGGTGTGACCATCCTGCTCACCACCCAGTACCTGGAGGAGGCCGACCAGCTCGCCGACCGGATCGCCGTGATCGACGCCGGCCGGGTCATCGCCGAGGGCACCCCGGACACCCTCAAACGGAAGGTCGGCAGCGACCGCCTCGAAGTGACCGTGGCCGGCCCCGAGAACCTCGCCGACGCGGTCGCCGCGCTGGCCGTGCTCGGCGGTCCCGCCCCGGTCACCGACGAGGCCGCCCGCCGGGTCTCCGTACAGCTCGGCCAGGACGGCCTGGACGACCTCGCCCGCGCCGCGCAGGCCCTGCGCGACAAGGGAGTGCCCACCGTCGACGTCGAACTGCGCAAGCCGACGCTCGACGACGTCTTCTTCGACCTCACAGGCACGGGCCGGAAAGAGGAGCAGGAACCGACCCCACCCGAGAAGCCCGTGCCGGCCACGAAAGAGGTGTCCCAGTGACGGCCACGGCCACCACCCCGACCGCCGCCCGCCCCGGGCGGGCCGGACCCCTCCGCGGCCACCTCGGCGACACGCTCGCCCTGGCCGGCCGCCATCTCACCCATCTGCGCCGCTCACCGGGCCGGCTGGTGCTGGTCACCATGAACCCGCTGGTGATGCTGATCGCCGTCGGCTATCTGTTCCGCAACTCCATGCACATCCCGGGCGGTGTCGCCTACGAGGACTTCATCATGGCCGGCATCGCCATCCAGGTCGGGCTGACCGGGGTCGGTCCCACCGCGATCGGCGTCGCCCTCGACCTGCGGCACGGGCTGGTCGACCGGTTCCGCTCGCTGCCGATCTCCCCGTCCGCCGTCCTCCTCGGGCGCACCCTGTCCGACCTGGCCGTCGGCGCGGCCAGTCTCACCGCGGTCAGCCTCGTCGGCCTCGCCGTGGGCTGGCGCCCGCACGAGGGCGCGCTGCGCACCGCCGCCGGCTTCGGCGTGCTGCTCGCCTTCATCTACGTGATGACCTGGGTCGGCATCCTGCTCGGCACCACCCAGCGCAACATCGAGGCCATCGACGGCACCGGCGCCCTGGTGCTGGTCATCCTCAGCTTCCTGTCCAACGCCTACGTCCCCGTCGGCGGCCTGCCGGGCTGGCTGCGCCCGGTCGCCGAATGGAACCCCGTCACCTCGGTCATCACCACCTGCCGGCAGCTGTGGGGCAACGATCCCGGGCAGGCCGCCTCCGGTGGCTTCCCCGCGCACCACCCGGGCCTGGTGACCGCCGTGACCCTCACGGCGCTGCTGGCCGCCGCGGTGTGGGGCAGCGTCCGCGGGTTCCGCCGCGCGGGCGGGCGCTGACCGCCGTCAGCGGGCCGTCAGTTGACGGTCACTGGACAGTCATCGCCGCTGACTAGGTTTTTGCCGAGCCTCATCGCTGCCCTTTCCCGCGCAGCCTCTTTGCTCTTCTCGACTGTTTCTCCCAGCTTTTCCCAGCCTTTCCCGCATCATCGTCCGGCAATCCGAAAACGGAGGACCGAGCCATGACCACGGCCGCTCCCGAGCACCTCACCCGCATCCGGGAAATCATCGCCGAGAACATCGACGTGGACCTGGAGCGCCTTTCCGACACGGCGCTCTTCATCGACGAACTGGGTGCCGACTCCCTGAAGCTGATCGATGTCCTCAGCGCGCTGGAAATGGAGTTCTCCATCGTCATCGACATGAATGAACTGCCGAAGATGGTGAACGTGGAGGCCACCTACCGGGTGGCCGCCGAGGCCGCCGGCTGGTGACACCGATGACCACCACAGCATCCACCGGGCAGGCCGGGCAGCGCCGGGTCGTCGTCACCGGCTTCGGGGTCATCTCCAGCATCGGCACCGGAGTCGAGGAGTACACCGCCGGCCTGAAGGCCGGCCGGTCCGGCGCCCGGCCGATCACCCGCTTCGACACCGAGGGCTTCGGGCAGAACACCGCCTGCGAGGTCCCCGACTTCGAGCCGGAGCGCTGGATCCGCCGCATTCCGCTCGACCATGTGGGCCGCGCCGGCCAGTTCGCCGTCGCCGCGGCCCGCATGGCCGTCGAGGACGCCGGGCTGAGCGAGAGCGACCTCGCCGACCGGGCCGCCGTCATCACCGTCGGCACCACCGACGGCGAGTCCCACGACATCGCCGTACTCCTGGAGCAGGAGCTGGCCGCCGGGGACCCCGAGGCGATGGACCCGGTGCTCGCCCGCCGGATCAACGCCGGCCGGCTCTCCACCGCCATCGCCCGCGAACTGCGCATGCCGAACGTGGAGGCCACCACCGTCACCACGGCCTGCGCGGCCGGCAACTACTCGATCGGCTACGGCCTGGACGCCATCCGCTCCGGCGAGGTCGACCTCGCGCTGTGCGGCGGCGCCGACGCCGTCTGCCGCAAGGCGTTCGCCCTGTTCAAGCGGTTCGGCGCGCTCAGCCCGGACGTGGTGCGCCCGTTCGACAAGGACCGCCAGGGCATCCTCACCGGCGAGGGCGCCGGCATCCTCGTCCTGGAGAGCCTGGAGTCGGCCCTGGCCCGTGGCGCGCACATCTACGCCGAGGTCCTCGGCTACGGCCTCAGCTGCGACGCCGCCCACCCCACCGCCCCCAACCGGGAGGGGATCGCCCGGGGCATCCGGCTCGCCCTGGACGACGCCGGCGTCAAGCGGCAGGAGATCGACTTCATCTCCGCGCACGGCACCGGCACCAAGGCCAACGACAGCACCGAGACGGCGGCCATCCTGGACGTGTACGGGGACGAGCCGCCGCGCACGGTCGCCGTGAAGTCGATGCTGGGCCACTCGATGGGAGCGGCCAGCGCCCTCGGCGCCATCGCCTGCGGCCTCGCCATCGAGCACGGGTTCATCCCGCCCACCATCAACCACCGCGAGACCGACCCGGACTGCCCGCTCGACGTCGTGCCCAACGAGGCGGTCGAGGCCGACGTGCGGATCGTGCAGAACAACTCAAGTGCCTTCGCCGGCAACAACGCCGTGCTGATCCTGGGCGCCTACGGGGAGAGAGTCCGACCATGAGCAACGCAACTGCCGTCCCGCGGGCCGCGCTGCCCCGGGACACGCCCGTCATCACCGGCTGGTCGGCGGTGTCGCCGTACGGCATCGGCCGCGAGGCGTTCGCCGCCGGCGTGCGCGCCGGAGCGAGGACGGCCGTGAAGGCGGACCCCGGTCTCGGCACCCTGCCGTCGCCGGAGGTGTGCACCGTGCCCGGCTTCGACATCCAGGAGGTGCTCGGCAAGCGGGGCACCGCGAAGATGGACCGGCTCACCGCGCTCGCCCTCGTCGCCTCCGACGGGCTGCTGCGGGACGCCGACGGCAACCCGTCGGTCACCACCGACGACCTCACCGGCGTCGTCCTCGGCATCACCATGGGCAGCCTGGAGAACGTCACCGACTTCCTGCGCCAGTCCTACACCAACGCGCGCCCCTTCTACGTCGACGCCGGCCGCATCCCGTTCGGCAGCCTCAACCACGCCGCAGGCGCCACCGCCATCCGGCACGGTCTGAAGGGCCCCAACACCACGGTCGCCGGCGGCCGGGTCAGCGGACTGCTTGCCCTCAACTACGCCCGCCGGCTGCTCGCCCAGGGCCGGGCCACCAAGTACGTCGCCGGTTCCGCCGAGGAGTTCTCCGCCGCGCACGCCTGGTACGAGGCGACCGCCGCCGGGCCCGGCGGGGACGCGCCGCTGCTCGGCGAGGGCTGCGGGCTGTTCCTGGTGGAACCCGCGGGCCGGGCCGAACGCCCGCCGCTGGCCGCCGTGCTGAGCATCGAGACCCGCGTCGACATCGACGACGACCCCCTCGCCGCGGTCGGCGCCTGCGCCCGCCGCGCCCTGGAGCGGGCGGGGGTCCCCGCCGACGAGGTCTGGGCGGCCGTACCCTGCGCGGCGGCCGGTGCCGCCGGCCGCGCCGAGCACGAGGCGCTCGCCGCGCTGGTGCCGGCCGAGGCGCTGCGCCGGGTGCCGTCGATGGACCTCCTCGGCGACACCAGCGCGGCCACCGCGTCCTTCCAGATCGGCGCGGTGCTCTCGGTCGCCGCGGCCGACCCGGACTCCCGGGGCCGGGCCGCGCTGGTGACCGCCGTCGACCGGGACGGCGCCGTGGCCGCGGCCGTCCTGCGACTGCTCGGGGAGGACGCGTGACCGCGCTGGTCAGCGGGGGTTCCCGGGGCATCGGCCGGGCCGTCGTACGACGCCTGGCGCAGGACGGCCACGACGTGTCGTTCTGCTACCGCGCCAACCAGGACGCCGCCGAGGAACTCGCCAAGGAGGCCGCCGAGTACGGCACCCGGGTGCTCGCCGTGCGCTGCGACGTGGCCGACGCGGAGGACGTCCGCGAGTGGTTCGCGTACACCGAACGCGAACTCGGCCCCGTCGACACCGTCGTCACCTCGGCGGGCATCACCCGCGACCTGCCGCTGGTGCTGATGGGCCAGGAGGACTGGGACGCGGTGCTGCGCACCAATCTCGACGGCGTCTACCACGTGTGCCGGGCCGCCGCGTTCACCATGAGCAAGCGCAGGTCCGGCGCCATCGTCAACCTGTCCTCCGTGGCGGGGGTGTACGGCAACACCGGCCAGGCCAACTACGCCGCGTCCAAGGCCGGGATCATCGGTTTCACCAAGTCCCTCGCCAAGGAGCTGGGCCCGCGGGGCGTGCGCGCCAACGTCGTCGCCCCCGGGCTGATCGAGACCGACATGGTCGGCGGCATGCCGGCCGCGGCTCTGGAACGCCAGCTGAAGGGCGTGCCGCTGGGCCGCCTCGGCCGCGCCGAGGAGGTCGCGGACCTGGTGTCGTTCCTGGTGTCGGACCGGGCCGCGTACATCACCGGTTCGGTCGTCGAGATCCACGGCGGCGGCGTCTTCTGATGGGGGACCAGATGCGGGAAGCGGTTGAGCGCTACGACGCGATCGTGGTCGGCAGCGGCGTCGGCGGCCTGGTGACGGCCGGCTACCTGGCCGCCGACGGCCGCCGGGTCCTCGTCCTGGAGCAGCACGACGTGGCCGGCGGCAACGCGCACGTCTTCCGCCGCCGGCGCAAGTACGAGTTCGACGTCGGCACGCACTACCTCGGCGACTGCGGCCCGGACGGACTGCTGCCCGCCGTCCTCGCCGGGCTCGGCGTCGCCGACCGGGTGCGGTTCCGGCCGCTGGACAACGACGGCGGCTTCGACCGGATCATCACGCCCACCGCCCAGCTGGACGTACCGGCCGGCTGGGACCGCTACCGCGCCCGCCTCAAGGAGGCCCTGCCCGCCGAGGCCGACGCCGTGGACCGTTTCGTCGACCTCGCCACGGACGTCGCCGAGGCCGGCCGGGCCAGCCTGCTCGGCACCCCGATGGTGGAGCTGTTCCGCCGGTCACCGGAGACCATGCGGTGGAACCGGCGCACCCTCGGCCAGGCCCTGGACCACTGCGGGCTGTCCGCCAAGGGCCGTACCCTGCTCGCCGCGCAGGCCGGCAACTACGGCGCCCTGCCCGCCGACGTGGGCCTCGCCGAGCACGTCACGATGATGGACCACTACCTGCGCGGCGCCTACTACCCGGAGGGCGGCGGCCAGACCCTGGTGGCCGCCTTCGTGGAGGCCCTGGAGGCGTACGGCGGCGAGCTGCGCACCCGCTGCGAGGTGCGCCGCATCCTGGTCGAGCGGGGCCGTGCCACCGGCGTCGAACTCGCCGACGGCACCCGGATCTCCGCCCCGCTGGTCGTCTCCAACGCCGACTACCGCAGCACCGTCCTCGACCTGTGCGGCGGCGAGCGGAACTTCCCCGCCGACCTGGTCGACCGCACCCGCCGGGCCACCATGCGGGACGCGGTCGTCGCGGTGTACGTCGCCCTGGACACCGAACTGCCCGGCCTGCCCAACGCCAACATCTGGTGGCACGACAGCGACGACATGGAGGGCGCGCACGCCGCGATGCTGGAGCGGTACGCCCGCACCGGCACCCTGGACCGCATCCCCCAGCTCGCCTTCTCCTTCGCCTCCGTGAAGGACGCCGGGACCCCCGCCGTGTGCCCGCCGGGCCACAGCAACTTCCAGCTGATGACGATCCTCCCGCCCGGACCCGGCTTCTGGGGCACGGACGGCGGCCCGCTCGCGGGCGAGCCGTACCGCCGCAGGCCCGCCTACCTGGCCCGCAAGCGCCAGGTCACCGAGCTGGTCCTGGACACCGCCGAGCAGGTCCTCGGCACGTTCCGGGACCGGATCACCCATGTGGAGGCCGCCACCCCGCTCACCAACGAGCGCTACATCCGCGCCAGCGGCGGCACCCCGTACGGCATGGCCACCTGGGGCGGGCCCGGCCGGCGGCCCGATGTGCGCACCGAGATCGAGGGGCTGTACGTGGTCGGGCAGAACACCCGGCACGGCAGCGGCATGGCCGGGGTCGCCGCCGGCGGCATGGCCGCGGTCTCCCGGATCCTGGAGCGCCCCCTGCTCCCCGAGGTGATGTCCGGCACGGTGCTCGGCGATCCGGCCCGGCTGCCCCGGCGCGGGGCCGGCTGGGACCCGCTGCAGGTGTCGCGCGGACGCGCCCGGCGGCACGCCAAGGGCCTGGCCCGCATCGGCTGACCCGTCCCTCCCGAATTCCCTGGAGCAGTGTTCCCATGACCCCACAGGTGTCCCAGGTCCCGTCCTTCTCCGTGATCTCCGGTGCCCAGGTGCACCAGGCGCTCGCCGGGGCCGAGGACGAGGTCGTCGCCACCGTCGAGGCCGCCTACCGGCTGCACGGCGAGGCACAGACCGTGAACCCCGACTCGTACTTCCTGCGCTTCCCGGACCGGCCCTCCTCCCGGATCATCGCGCTGCCCGCCTCGGTGCGCGGTGACGTGGACGTGCACGGCATCAAGTGGATCTCCAGCTTCCCGGAGAACGTGGCCGCCGGCCTGCCGCGCGCCTCGGCCGTCCTCGTGCTCAACGACGCCGGGACGGGCTACCCGTTCGCCTGCCTGGAGTCCTCCATCATCAGCGCCGCGCGCACCGCCGCCTCCGCGGCCCTCGCGGCCGACCGGATCAGCCGGGCGCGCGGCACCCGGCCCACCCGGGTCGGCTTCTTCGGCACCGGCCTGATCGCCCGCTATCTGCACACCTACCTGGCGGCGACCGGCTTCGCCTTCGACGCCATCGGCGTGCACGACCTGTCCGCCGCGCACGCCGAGGGCTTCACCGGCTATCTGCGCCGCACGGCCGGCGACCGCACGGAGATCACCGTGCACGACAAGCCCGAGGACCTGATCCGCGCCAGCGATCTCGTCGTCTTCGCCACCGTCGCGGGCGAGCCGCATGTGACCGACCCCGGCTGGTTCACGCACCACCCGCTGGTGCTGCACGTGTCGCTGCGCGACCTGTCCCCGGAGATCATCCTCTCCGCGTGGAACACGGTCGACGACATCGACCACTGCCTGAAGGCGAACACCTCGCCCCACCTGGCCGAACAGCGCACCGGGAACCGGGACTTCATCGCCGGGACCCTGTACGACGTGCTGACCGGCGCGATCACCCCGCCCGCCGACCGGCCGGCGGTCTTCTCGCCGTTCGGCCTCGGCGTGCTCGACCTGGCGGTCGCCAAGTACGTCTACGACCGCGTCCGCGACGCCGACCAGCTGCACACCGTGCCCGGCTTCTTCCACGAGCTGAAGCGGTACGGCTGACCTCCGGTGCGCGCCGGAGCCGGTACGGTCTCCGGCGCGCGCTGACGAACGGATGACGGCCCGCTGACCGAACGGCCGCACGGCGGGCGACCGCCTTGTCCGGCGCTTCGGCAGCCGCACAGAATCGACGCCATGAGATCTTTCGCCAGTCTGGACGAGTTCTCCGCCGCCACCGGCGAACACCTCGGCTACAGCGCGTGGTTGCGGGTGACGCAGGACCAGGTGGACCGGTTCGCGGGGGCGACCGGCGACCTGCAGTGGATCCACACGGACCCGGAGCGGGCGGCGACCGGCCCGTTCGGCGGCACCATCCTGCACGGCTATCTGACCCTCGCCCTGCTGCCCGCCATGATGCGGGACATCTTCGACATCGAGAAGGTCGACATGGGCGTCAACTTCGGTCTGGACAAGGTGCGTTTCCCGCGCCCGGTGCCGGTCGGCTCCCGGGTGCGCGGCGGGGCGAAGCTCACCGGCGTACGGGAGACGCCCTCCGGTCATCTGGCCGCCGTCCGCATGACGGTGGAGGTGGAGGGCGAGCGCCGGGCCGCCTGTGTGGCCGACACGCTCTCGCTGTTCGTCGCTCCCTGACATTCCCCTGACGAGGCGGAAGAGGGGAGTTTTTACCACCGATTTCCCCGCCCCTCCGCCACCACAATGAGGGACTGTACGACGGAGCAGCAGCAAGGCCAGGAAGGAGCGAGTCGCATGGACGACCGCACGATGCAGCTGGGCGGGATCCGCCCGCCGGACGCGATCAGAGGATTCTCGGTGTCCGCCGGACTGACGGGCCTGCGCCGGGCGGTGACCCTGTGCTGGATGTCGATGGCGGCCTTCGGCCGTTCGCTCGCCGTGTCCGGCGCGATCAGCCTGGTCGGCCCGGGCCTCGGCATGGTGCCGCGGGCCATGGAGGGCGTGCGCAACCTGGCCGCGCAGCAGCGGGAACTCTCCCGGCGCTGGGCGGGCGTGGAGATCCCCGGCCCGCCCGGACCGCTGCCGCCGGCGCCCGCGGGTGCCTCCGGTGCCGTCGCCCGCTACCGCTGGATCATGAGCGACCCGCAGACCCGGCGGGAGTACGTCTGGGTGCTCACGGACCCGATCGCCGGCGGATTCCTGGCCTTCTTCCCGCTCGCGCTGATCCTCAGCGGTGCCTGGGGCGTGTTCCTCGCCTTCTTCGGTGTCCCGCTCTCCACCGAGTGGGACGGCCTGTGGTACCAGTTCATCCCGATCGAGGGCCAGGCCACGGCGGTCCTCGCCGGCGTCCTGGGCCTGCTCCAGCTGCCGCTGGCCCTGTGGGCGGCCCCGCGCGCGGTGCGCCGGCACGCCCTGTACACCAGGGCGATGCTGGCGCCGAGCGAGAGCGAGATGATGGCCAGCCGGATCCAGCACCTGGCCGCCACCCGCTCCGACGCGGTGGACACGCAGATGGCGGAGATCCGCCGGATCGAGCGCGACCTGCACGACGGCGCCCAGGCCCGCCTGGTTGCCATGGGCATGACTCTGGATGCGGCCGAGCACCTGCTGGAGACCAACCCCGAGGCCGTACGCGCCCTGCTGATCGAGGCCCGCCAGTCCTCCTCCGCGGCCCTGGAGGAGCTGCGCAACCTGGTCCGCGGCATCCACCCGCCGGTCCTCGCCGACCGCGGACTCGCCGACGCCGTACGGGCGTTGGCCATGACCTGCCCGGTGCGCACCGAGGTCCAGGTCGACCTGCCGGGCCGCCCCGAGATGCCCGTCGAGTCCGCCGCCTACTTCGCCATCTCCGAGATCCTCACCAATGTCGCGAAGCACGCGCGTGCCGACCGGGCCTGGATCGACCTTCGTTACGATCGAGGCATGCTCCACATCACCGTGACCGACGACGGTCAGGGCGGCGCCGACGCCTCCCGCGGCACCGGCCTGCGGGGCATCGAGCGCCGGCTCGCCACCTTCGACGGCGTGCTGGCCGTGAGCAGTCCGGTGGGTGGGCCGACGATGGTGACGATGGAGATCCCGTGCGTATTGTCCTCGCCGAAGACCACTTTCTCCTGAGGGACGGGCTGATCCGTCTGCTCGGGGCCTACGGCCACGACGTCGTGGCCGCCGTGGACAACGGCACCGATCTGCTCGAAGCGCTCAGCCGGGAACAGCCGGACGTCGCCGTCGTCGACGTCCGGCTCCCGCCGAACTTCACCGACGAGGGCCTGCGCGCCGTCCTGGCCGCGCGCAGGCAGAACCCCGACCTGCCGGTGCTCCTGCTCTCCCAGTACGTCGAACCGCTCTACGCCCGTGAGCTGCTCACCAGCGGCGGCCGGGGCGTCGGCTACATGCTCAAGGACCGCGTCACCAACGGCGCCCAGTTCCTGGACTCCATCCAGCGGGTGGCCGCCGGCGGCACCGCGATGGACCCCGAGGTCATCTCCCAGCTGCTGGTCCGCAAGGAGCGCGACGAATCCGTCGGCAGCCTCTCCGAACGCGAACGCGAGGTCCTCGAACTCGTCGCCCAGGGCCGCTCCAACGCGGGCATCGCCCAGGCCCTGTTCGTCACCGAGAAGGCCGTCGCCAAACACATCAGCAACATCTTCACCAAGCTGGGCCTCATCCCGACCGACGGCGACAACCGCCGGGTACTGGCGGTACTGGCCTATCTGGACCAGTGACCCCCCGAACGCGACCGGGCTGTGCCCCTCCTCGGGAGGGGCACAGCCCAGTCGGCCGGGTGTCGTCGGTGATCAGTAGCGCGGCCGGTTGAACCAGGCCGAGCCGGACGGGGCGATCATCGCCGCCGCCATGATGCCGCCGAAGCTCATCCACAGCAGCGCCGAGATCAGGCCGGCGCTGGAGCCCTGGTCCGCCGCGCTGATCAGGATCAGAACGCCGACGAGGGCGCCGAGGATGCCGTAGATCATCGTGGTGATGCGGATGCCCTGCCCGCCGCGGGAGAACTTCACTCCCAGCGTGATCGACAGCGCGGAGAGCCCCAGGAAGAGCAGCGCGAAGACGAGGGCGATGCCCGCGCCGTCGTGACCGATGTCGGAGAAGGTGTTGTCGCCGAAGGTGTCCTCGCCCGCGTTGGACACGTCGTTGATCGTCGCGGCGAGGTACAGGACGATGAGACCGATGACGATCTGCACGGCCGCCACGATGTAGAGCATGACCCGCGCCGTGACCATCAGGCCCGGCATCGTCTGAGGCATCATGTTGGCGGCCGGGTAGCCGGGGTACATGGGCTGCGGCGGGATGCCGGGAGCCTGCGGGTAGCCGTAGCCGGGAGCGGCCGGCGGCTGCTGCGGCGGCGCGCCGTAGGGGTTGTTCGGGTCGCCAAAGCTCATGGCGGTCTTCCTCCGTTGCGTTGCTCAAGTGCGGGGACGACGCGCGGCACGGTTCGGAGGAGAGTTCTACAGATGCGGTCCGTCCCCCCGGCACTGCCCGCGGCACTGTGTTCCCATCGTTCTTTAACGGGCTCTTACTTGTCCAGCCGGATACGCCAGGTGTTGTGCAAGTGCAACATCACTGATCATGCTGTGACATCAGAGGACGCCCGGATTGGAACCGGGGCCGGGTCATCCGCGAGGATGGGGGCATGACCGCCCAGATTCTCGATGGCAAGGCCACCGCAGCCGCGATCAAGTCCGATCTGACCGCCCGCGTGGCGGCGCTGAAGGAGAAGGGCGTCACGCCCGGCCTCGGCACGATCCTGGTCGGGGACGACCCCGGCAGCCAGAAGTACGTCGCGGGCAAGCACCGCGACTGCGCCCAGGTGGGCCTCGCCTCCATCCAGCGCGAGCTGCCGGCCACGGCCACCCAGGAGGAGATCGAGGCGGTCGTCCGCGAGCTGAACGAGGACCCGGCCTGCACCGGCTACATCGTCCAGCTGCCGCTGCCCAAGGGCATCGACGAGAACCGCGTCCTGGAGCTGATGGACCCGGCCAAGGACGCCGACGGCCTGCACCCGATGAACCTCGGCCGCCTCGTCCTGAACGAGCCCGCCCCGCTGCCCTGCACCCCCAACGGCATCATCACCCTGCTGCGCGCCCACGGCGTGGAGATCAAGGGCGCCGAGGTCGTGGTCGTCGGCCGCGGAGTCACCATCGGCCGCCCCATGCCGCTGCTGCTCACCCGGCGCAGCGAGAACGCCACCGTCACCCAGTGCCACACCGGCACCCGTGACCTCTCCGCCCACCTGAAGCGCGCCGACATCATCATCGCGGCGGCCGGCTTCCCGCACCTGATCCGCGCCGAGGACGTCAAGCCGGGCGCGGCCGTCCTCGACGTCGGCGTCTCCCGCAACGCCGAGGGCAAGATCGTCGGCGACGTCCACCCGGACGTGACCGAGGTGGCCGGCTGGATCTCCCCGAACCCCGGCGGTGTCGGCCCGATGACCCGGGCCCAGCTGCTGGTCAACGTGGTCGAGGCGGCGGAGCGCAGTGCCGGCTGAGGACACCCGCGGGCACGCGGAACCGACCGTGCAGGGGCGCCTGCGCCGCACCACCCGCCGCTTCCCGCTGTTCACCAGGGACACGGCCCGGCCCGAGGGCGGCGGCCGGGCCGCGGCCGGTGACGCCCCGGCGCCCGCCCGGCAGTGGCCGATGCTCGCCGTCACCGGCCTGGTCGCCGTCGGCCTGCTGGTGACCGCGCTGGACGCGCTCCGCCCGGGGACGCTGCTCATCGGCGTCGCCCTGCTGGGCGGTGCGGTGCTGCGCTGGCTGCTGCCGGACGTCGGCATGCTCGCCGTGCGCTCCCGCTTCACGGACATCGCCACCTACGCCGTGCTCGGCCTGGCGATCTGCCTGCTGGCGCTGATGATCCAGCCCGACCCGCTGCTGAAGATGCCGTTCCTGAAGGACATCCTGCACTTCACGCTCGCCAAGTAGCGGCCCGTCGCACGACAGGTGGCCCGCGCCTCCCCCGGGGACGCGGGCCACCGCCGTACCCCCTGCCCGACGCTACGGCCGCCCGTCGCGCACCGCCTCCGCCTCCGGGCCGAACCGCCCGTACCACCCCGGGAGGCGGCCGCCCGGTGACTGCAACTTCCGTGGTACCGCGTCCGGTTGACTCCGGTGCCCGGCCAGGCGCGTTACCCTGCGGCGATGCGACCGAGGACGCCCCGCCCGCTCGTCGTGGACACGTTGATCGCGGTGGCCATGGCCGTGGTCGCCGTCCTGCTCGCGCAGGAGTCCCGGTCACAGGGTTGGCCGGAACTCGACGCCCGCGCCTACGTCCTGGTCGCGCTCGCCCACCTCCCCGTCGCCCTGCGCGGCCGCCGCCCCGTCGTCGTCTTCGCCGTCGTCGAGACCGCGGCGACCGGCTACATCACCCTCGGCTACTGGCCGGTGGTGTGCACCTTCGGCGCCATGCTCGCCCTGTACACCGTGGCCTCCGTCCGCTCCCTGCGCACCGCCCTGGCCTGCGCCGGCTGCACGGGCGCGGTCTGGGTGTACGCCGGCGTGGTCAGCCACACCCCGTCCATGGCCTCCGTGCTCGGCCAGGCGCTGCTGTACAGCTCGGTGCTCGTCTGGTTCGGGCACCTGGCCCGCCGCTCCGCCGAACTCACCCGGCGGCTGCGCGCCGAACAGGCCGAGCGGGCCCGGCGCGCGGTCGCCGAGGAACGCGGCCGGATCGCCCGCGAACTGCACGACGTCGTCGCCCACCACATGTCGGTCATCTCGGTGCAGGCCGGACTCGCCCGGTTCGTCTTCGACTCGAACCCCGGCACGGCGCGCGGCGCGCTCGGCACCATCGCCGACACCAGCGGCGAGGCCCTGGAGGAGCTGCGCCGCATGCTCCAGGTGCTGCGCGAGGAGGACCCCGAGGCGCCCGAACGCGCGCCGATGCCCACCCTGGCCCGGCTCGGCGACCTCCTCGACCGGGTCCGGGCCGGAGGTCTGCCCGTGGACCTCGCCGTCGAGGGCACCGCCCGCCCGCTGCCGCCCGGCGTCGAACTGTGCGCCTACCGCGTCGTCCAGGAGGCCCTCACCAACGCCCTCAAGCACGCCGGCCCCGCCCGCGCGCGCGTGGAACTCCGGTACGGAGCCCACGAGCTGACCGTCCGTGTCACCGACGACGGGGAGGGGGCGGATCCGGCCAGAGTGCCGAAGGGCAGCGGACACGGCTTGATTGGCATGCGCGAGCGGGCCAAGCTCTACGGCGGGACCATCGTGGTAGGTCCACGCTCCGAAGGCGGCTACGAGGTGCGGCTGACCCTGCCGACCTCGGCCGCCGACCGCGGCCGCGGGGGCATGCCGGAGACGGAGCGGTGACGGGGGCGCACGGCGGGGGGACGACCGTACGGGATGACCAGAGTGCTCGTCGTGGACGACCAGTTCCTCATCCGCGCCGGACTTGTCGGCCTGCTCGACGCCGCGCCCGGCTTCGAGGTGGTGGGCGAGGCCGCGGACGGCGAGGAGGCCGTACGGCTCGCCGCCGAGACCCGCCCCGACGTCGTCCTCATGGACATCCGGATGCCCGGCGTCAACGGCATCGAGGCCACCGGACGCATCCTCGCCCAGGCCGTCGAACGCCCGCCCCGCGTCCTGGTGCTGACCACCTTCGACCTGGACGAGTACGTGTACGGGGCACTGCGCGCCGGCGCCTCCGGGTTCCTGCTGAAGGACTCCGGGCCCGAGCGGCTGCTCGCGGCGGTCACCGCGGTCGACGGCGGCGACGCGCTCTTCGCGCCCAGCGTCACCCGGCGCCTCGTCGAGGCGTTCGCCAGACAGCAGGAACCCGCCGACGGCACCGCGGCGCCGCCCGACCTCGACGTGCTCACCTCCCGTGAGGTGGAGGTCCTCAAGCTCACCGCGCGCGGCCTGTCCAACCTGGAGATCGCCGACCGGCTCTACATCAGCGAGGCCACCGTCAAGACCCACCTCAACCGCACCATGACCAAGCTCGACCTGGGCAGCCGGGCGCAGGCGGTGGTGCTGGCGTACGAGACGGGACTGGTGACCCCCGGCGGTTGATCCCCGCCCCCGCTCGTGTGCACCCCGTCCCGGGAACTGGGATCCTTGGTCAGCGCATCCCTGTGGGTGGCCGGGGGTCCTGCGCGCGATCGACAGCACGACCGGGGAAGAGGGGGAGACCCATGCCTCGCTGGAAAGCCTTGCCGGATGATCTGGACCCGCAGATCAAGGAGTTCACCGGCCAGTTGCGGCAACTCGTGGACCGCAGCGGCCTGAGCGTCGCGGCACTGGCCGACCGTACGGGCTACAGCCCGACGTCCTGGGAGCGGTACCTGGGGGGCCGGCTCCTCGCACCCAAGGGCGCGGTCATCGCGCTCGCCGAGGCCACCGGCGCCAGCCCCGTCCATCTGACCACCCTGTGGGAGCTGGCCGAACGCGCCTGGAGCCGGGCGGAGATGCGGCACGACCACACCATCTCGGCAATCAGCATCGCCGAGGCCCGAGCCGCCCTGGGAACCGTAGGCACACCGACCGAGCCGGTCGGGGGAGCGTCCACGGGGAAGCCGGACGGGACGGCCGGCGGGAAGGCTGGCGGCAAGACCGGCGGGTCGGCACGCGGGTCGGCTGGTGGATCGGCTCGCGGGGCGGCTGGTGGGTCGGTCGGCGGGAAGACCGGAGGGGCGGCCGGTGGGTTGGCTGCCGGGTCGGCCGGCGGGAACATCGGTGGGTCGGCTCGCGGGGCGGCCGACGGGACCGCTGGGGCGGCCGACGGGACCGCTGGGTCGGCCGACGGGACCGCTGGGTCGGCCGACGGGACCGCTGGGTCGGTCGACGGGTTGGCTGCCGGGTCGGCTGGTGGGAAGACCGGCTGGGCGGCCGACCGGAAGGGCAGCGGGAAGAACGGCGGCGAGGAGGCCGGCCGGGGCGGCGGCAACGGCTTCGGTGCCGCCGTCGTGCCGGGCGTCGCCGGTCCCGCCGGGGTCTCGCCGACGTTCCCCGCCCAGCCCGCGGACGCGGTGCCCGGCGGTGCCGACACGCCCGGCAGGAACTCCTGGGGGCTGGCGGGCTACCGGGGCCCGTCGGAGAAGAGCGCCCGCCCGGGCACCCGGCCGCCGGCCCGCCCGGACGGCTCCGCGCGCACCCCGGAGGGGCCCGGCACCCGGCCTCAGGCCCGCCCGGACGGCTCCGCGCGCACCCCGTCCGACCCGCCCCGCACCCCGGAGGGGCCCGGCACCCCGGGCCCCTCCGGCGGGCAGCCCGCGGTGGCCCCGCGACCGGCACCGGCGACGGAGTGGTCGCCGCGCCGCCAGCAGCTGACGATGTTCTTCGCGGGCCTGTTCGGCGTGCTCGTCCTCATCGCCGGCGTCTTCTTCTTCACCCACCCAGGCGGCGACGGCCACAAGAACGAGGGCACCGCCAAGTCGCCCGCCCCGTCGGCCCGTACCCGTACGAGCCTGCCCCCCGGCGTCAAGTGCGCCGGCTCCGCCTGCACCGGCAAGGACGCCGAGGCCATGGGGTGCGCGCGCGACCTGGTGACCACCGCCCGGACCGTCGCCCTCGGCACCACCACCCTGGAGGTCCGCTACAGCAGAGCGTGCGGCACGGCCTGGGGCCGGATCACCAGCGGCGCGCCCGGCGACAGCGTGCGGCTGACCGCGGGCAAGGTCCGGCAGTCGGGGGACATCACCGTGGCCGGGGACACCATCGCGTACACCCCGATGATCGCGGTGAAGGACCCGGGGGAGGCCCGGGCCTGCGCCACGCTGGCCTCGGGACGCACGGGCTGCACGAAGTAGCGGCCCCCGGCAGGAATGGCCGCCGGGAAAGTGGGCACGCGAGGAGTACCCCCCACGGGAGTCCGGCAACGGTGTCCCGGAACGGCGGCCGTCTCCGTCCCCCCTCTCCCGGACGGACGGCCGCCTCTTCATGTCCGCGGCCGTCGCGCCGATACGTCCGAGCTGGTCCCCTTGTGGGGTGAGCCACAGGGCCCCGCACGTCTCGCATGGCGGATGCGCGATAGCCTGACCGCTGGATCTCTCTTGATACCAAGAGATCGATCATCCGCCCGGGGCAGGGACGCCCCACCGCCAGCTGTCATACGGAGAACGCCATGACCCGCACTCCCGTGAACGTCACCGTCACCGGCGCGGCCGGCCAGATCGGTTACGCCCTGCTCTTCCGCATCGCCTCCGGCCAGCTGCTCGGCGCGGACGTGCCGGTCAAGCTGCGCCTCCTGGAGATCACCCCCGCGCTCAAGGCCGCCGAGGGCACGGCCATGGAGCTGGACGACTGCGCCTTCCCGCTGCTCCAGGGCATCGAGATCACCGACGACCCGAACGTCGCCTTCGACGGCGCCAACGTAGCCCTCCTCGTCGGTGCCCGCCCGCGCACCAAGGGCATGGAGCGCGGTGACCTGCTGGAGGCCAACGGCGGCATCTTCAAGCCGCAGGGCAAGGCCATCAACGACCACGCCGCGGACGACATCAAGGTCCTCGTCGTCGGCAACCCGGCCAACACCAACGCGCTGATCGCCCAGGCCGCCGCCCCGGACGTCCCGGCCGAGCGCTTCACCGCGATGACCCGCCTGGACCACAACCGCGCGCTGACCCAGCTCGCGAAGAAAACCGGCTCCACGGTCGCCGACATCAAGCGCCTGACCATCTGGGGCAACCACTCCGCCACCCAGTACCCGGACATCTTCCACGCCACGGTCGCCGGCAAGAACGCCGCCGAGGTCGTGAACGACGAGAAGTGGCTGGCCGAGGACTTCATCCCGACCGTCGCCAAGCGCGGTGCCGCGATCATCGAGGCCCGTGGCGCGTCCTCCGCCGCCTCCGCCGCCAACGCCGCCATCGACCACGTCCACACCTGGGTCAACGGCACCGCCGAGGGCGACTGGACCTCCATGGGCATCCCGTCGGACGGTTCCTACGGCGTCCCGGAGGGCCTGATCTCCTCCTTCCCGGTCACCTGCAAGGACGGCAAGTACGAGATCGTCCAGGGCCTGGACATCAACGAGTTCTCCCGCGCCCGCATCGACGCCTCCGTCAAGGAGCTGTCGGAGGAGCGCGAGGCGGTCCGCGGTCTCGGCCTCATCTGATCCGACGTGGTGTCACCCGGCGCCGGTGCGCTATAGTTGATCACGCACCGGCCGCCGGGAAACCGGCACCAGGTGATGCGTTGGTGGTCCAAGGAAAGACGCCCCGCTTCCTGCGGGGAGATGCAGGTGCAAGGCCTGCCCGGCGCTCCACACACGAAGTCCCCTCCCGCGGTGCGCGGGAGGGGACTTCGTCGTATGCCGGGCGCTCCCGCCCGAGCACCGGGCGGGAGCGGGCCCGGCGGCGGGTCACTTCCCCCGCTTGAGCACCTCGATCCCGGCCTCGTCCGTCTGCTCCGCCCGCCCGTTCAGCCGGTGGACCACGACCCACCGCCCGTCCTCCAGCGCCCCGGCGAACACGGACGCGTCCCCGGTGGCGCCGTTGTGCCAGCGCAGCGGCCCCGCCGACTGCCAGCTGACGGACGGCTCGCCAAGGCGCCGCTCCACCAGCAGCCGTACGACGAGATCCGCGGTGGCGCGCGGCGTCGCCCACAGGCCGCCCGCCGGGAGGATCGCCCCGTCCATCGTCCACGGCCGGCGCCGCACGCCCGGCCAGAACCCCGGCGCCGTCAGCCGCTGCCCGGGAGCCGGGTGCGCGGTCACCTCGGTGACGTCCAACGGCCGCAGGACGTAGGTGTCCAGCAGTTCCTCGTAGGCCGCGCCGCCCGCGGCGGACAGGGCCGCGCCGAGGACGGCGTACCCGAGGTTGGAGTACTCCTCGTCCCCCGGCGGCCGTTCGGCGACGGTGTCCAGGACGCGCACCAGCGCCAGCAACTCCGCCCGGCCGAAGGCCGCGTACGGATCCCGGCCGCCGAGGCGCGGCGGCAGCCGGGGGAGGCCCGAGGTGTGCCGGGCCAGGTTCAGCAGGGTGATGCCGGTGCCGGGCGGCGCCGGGAGCCAGCGTTCGACGGGGTCGTCGAGGCCGACCACGCCCGCCTCCGCCATACGGGCCAGCAGCGTGCCGGTCAGCGCCTTGGTGAGGGACCCGATCTGGACGTGCCGGTCCAGCGCGTGCCCGCCGGTCACCCGCGGCGGGCCCGCGTCGCTCAGCACACAGGTCGGGATACGGCGCACGGTGGGTCCTCTCGGGTCGGGACCTGCCATTCTGCGGCAGGTCCGGTACCGGCCGTCATGATCAGGCCACCGGTTCCCCGGCCGTCTCCGTCGCTCCCGACGCCGCCCGGGCGGAGTTGCCGGAGCCCCGGTGGCCCGTCACGACCGCGGCCGTCGCCAGCAGGACCACCACTGCGACGGTCCGCAGCGCCGGTCCCATGCCGTCGGCGAAGTGCGCGTGGCCCGCCAGGGCCGTGCCGGCGACGGCGACACCGAGGGCCGCGCCGATCTCCCGGGCCGAGGTGCCGAGGCCGGAGCCGAGACCCGCCTGGTGCGCGGGGAGGGACACGACGACCCCCAGGGTGAGCGCCGGCATGGCGAGGCCGGTGCCCGCCGAGATCACCAGCAGCCAGCAGGCGTACAGCGGGTACGGCGTGTGCGCGTCCGCCGTGGACGCGGCCAGCAGGCCCAGGCCGATCAGCGCGAGCCCGGTGCCGACGACCGGACGCGGACGCGCCGACCAGCGGGCCGCGAACCTGGGCACCAGGGCCATGCCGACGATCAGCGGCACGATCGCCACCCCGGTCACCGCCGGCTCGAAGCCCTTGACCTCCTGCAGGTACTGCGAGTTGACGAAGAACAGCGCGAACAGGCCGAAGAAGCCGGTCGCCAGGCCCAGCGTGTTCGCGCGCAGCGCGCGGGAGCGGAAGACGCGCGGGTCGAACAGCGGGGCACGGGAGCGCAGGGCGAGAACGGTGAAGGCCGCCACCAGCACGGCGCCCGTCCCGAACGCGGTGAGGATGCGCACCGAGGTCCAGCCGTGGTCGGGGCCCTCGATGATGCCGAACAGCACGGCGACCAGGCCCGCGGTGAGCAGCAGGGTGCCGGCCGGGTCGGGGCGGGCCTGCGGGGAGCGGGCCGTGCGCGGGGTGGTCACCGCCACCACGGCGGCGAGGATGCCCGCCAGCGGCACCATCGCGGCGAACAGCGCCCGCCAGGACAGGAACTGGCCGGCCAGGCCGCCCCCCAGATTGCCGGCCAGGCCGCCCAGCCCGATGGCCAGCGTCCAGGACGCCATCGCCCGGGCGCGGTGCTCGGGTCCGGCCAGCTGCACCAGGATCGACATGGTGGCCGGCGTGATCAGCGCCGCCCCGGCGCCGGACACGCCCCGGCCCGCGATCAACTGCGCCGGACCGGAGGCGAGCGCGCTGGTCGCGGCGCCCGCGGCGAACAGGGCGAGACCGGCGAGCAGCGCGCCCTTGCGGCCGTACCGGTCGCCGAGCGCGCCCGCCGGGATCAGCAGGCCCGCGAAGGTGATGACATAGGCGTCGACCGTCCACAGGATCTCGGTGTGCGAGGGGTGCAGGCCGGACGAAGCCAGCTGCGGTATCAGCAGGTTGATGGCGGCGACCATGCTCTGCGCGACCAGGACGCAGGCGCACAGGGCGAGCAGGGTGGGGCGTTTCAGGGCGTGCGCGGGCACGGCTCCTCCCGGGGAGCTGGTGAGTGGTGTGGGATGCGCGTCCACCGTAGGCTCGGCACTGACCTGCCTTCCAGTGCAACCTTTGCAAGGAATACCTGCACATGACGCAATCCACGGGCCTGGACCTGAATCTGCTGCTCGCGCTGGACGTCCTGCTGGAGGAGCAGAGCGTGCAGGGCGCCGCCCGCCGGCTGCATCTGTCCGAGCCGGCGATGAGCCGCACCCTCGGCCGGATCCGCAAGGCGCTCGGCGATCCGGTGCTGGTCCGCGCCGGCCGCCGGATGGTGCCGACACCGCACGCGCTGGCCGTGCGCGCCGAGGTGAGCGCGGTGGTGGAGCGGGCCAGGGCGCTGTTCGCGCCGGGCCGGGACACCGATCTGCGCACGGTGACCCGCACCTTCACGATCCTCGCCGCCGACGCGATCGCCGCCACCCATGGCGCCGCCCTCTTCGCCCGCGCCGCCCGCGAGGCCCCCGGCATCGGCCTGCGCTTCCTGAGCGAGAGCCATGTGGACGCCCCGTTCCTGCGTCAGGGCACCGTCGACCTGGAGGTCGGGGTGATCGACTCGGTCGCACCCGAGGTGCATGTGGAGACGGTGTACGAGGACCGCATGCTGGGTGTCGTACGCGCCGGACACCCGCTGCTCCGGGGCGAGTTGACGCCCGAGCGGTTCGCCGGGGCGGCCGGGCACCTCATCGTCTCCCGGCGCGGCAGGCAGTACGGGCCGGTCGACGACGCCCTCGCCGGACTCGGTCTGGAACGCCGGGTCGTGGGCAGCGTCGGCACCTTTCCGGCCTCGCTGTTCGTGCTGCGCGAGACCGATCTGATCGGGCTGATCAGCCGGTGGGGCCGCCCGCTGGCCGACACCCTCGGCCTGGTCACCTTCGAGATCCCGCTCCGGCTGCCCACGATGAAGCTCGGGTACGCCTGGCATCCGCGCCACGACGCCGACCCGGCCCACGCCTGGCTGCGCGGCTGCGTACGGGAGCTGATGCTGCGGGAGGCGGACGCCGTCTAGGGCTCGCCGGTGAGTTCCTGCCGGAGTCTGGAGATGTCCACGGACTCGGTCGCGGACGGGGTGGCGGACGGGACCGGTTCGTCGTAGCCCGTGAAGGTCAGGGACTGGTCGCCGCCGGCCCTCCGCTCGGTGGCCTTGACCAGGCGGTGCGGGGCGGCCGAGGTGACGTAGAGGACCTTCTTGCGGCCGTGCTCCGTGCCGGTCAGCGGGATCACCTTCGTGCCGTCGACCTTCGTCTCCCCGCCCTTGGTCAGCCGGATGCCATGGGCGGAGTCGGCTCCGGCCTCCTTCTGGAAGGCGGCCAGGTCACAGGTGTGGGCCATGCCCCGGAGCACCATCTCCTTCGTGGAGCCGTGCAGATAGCGGTTCCTGAGGCGGTCGGCTATGGCGGCGCCCTGGCCGCCGGGCAGCTGCGCCTTCCAGAACGCGCTGTCCGGCTTCATCCACACCTGATCGCCGCGCTTGATCAGCTCGACGCTGCCGCCGCCGTCGCCCATGACCAGCTTGCCCGCGCAGTTGCCGGCCCGGTCCAGCGCCAGCTCCATGGAGGCGGGGGTGGACCGGCCGACGCTCCTGCCGCGCTCGGTGAGCTTCAGATGCACCGAGTGGGCCTTGAGCAGATTGCTCCGGGCCTCGTCCGCGAGAGCGCGCGCGCTCGGGCCGCCGTCGTCGTCGGCGTGGGCCGTGACGGGCAGGACGAGCGTGGCCAGCATCGCCGTGGCGATGCCCGCCGCCGCGCAGAGAGGTGATCTTCCGGCCATCACGCCACCTCCCGAGACCCCTCCTCACCCTACTTTTGTCCCTTTTCGACCGCATTTTCAGTGACGCGGCGCACTTTCGCCCACCGATTGCGCATGCGACGCGGAGGCCGGGGCAGGCGACGGCGGTCCCTGACTGTGACACGACTGTGACACAGGGGCATGGAACAGGAACGGAAGGCAACACCGATCATGGCGGACAGAACGGAACGACAGGCCGAGGCGACCATCCACGCGGGCGGCGCATGGCTGACGGCGATCTCCGGCGCGACCCGGGAGATCCTCGACCCCGCGGACGCCCGGCCGTTCGCCGTGGTCGCCGAGGGCGACGAGAAGGACGCGGAGCGCGCGGTGACCGCCGCCCGGCAGGCCTTCGACCACGGCCCCTGGCCCCGCACCCCGGTCGCCGAACGCGCCGCGCTGCTGCGCCGCGTCGCCGGCCTCCTCGTACGCGACCGCGAGGAACTCGGCCTGCTGGAGAGCCGGGACGCGGGCAAGACCGCCGAGGAGGGCCGCGTCGACATCGACTGCGTCGCCGACGCCTTCCGCTACTTCGCCGACCTGGTCGCCGCCGAGGCCCCGGGCCGGGTGGTGGACGCCGGCTCGCCCGACATCCACAGCGTCGTCGTCCACGAGCCGGTCGGCGTCTGCGCGCTGATCACCCCCTGGAACTACCCGCTCCTCCAGGCCAGCTGGAAGATCGCCCCGGCGCTCGCCGCCGGCAACACCTTCGTGATCAAGCCCAGCGAGATCACCCCGCTGACGACCATCGCCCTGATCGAGCTGCTGACCGAGGCCGGCCTCCCCGAGGGCGTCGCCAACATCGTCACCGGCCCCGGCCACACCGTCGGCGCCCGGCTCGCCGAGCACCCCGACGTCGACCTGGTCTCCTTCACCGGCGGCCTGGTCAGCGGCACCAAGGTCGCCCAGGCCGCCGCGCCCACCGTCAAGAAGGTCGCCCTCGAACTCGGCGGCAAGAACCCCAACGTCGTCTTCGCCGACGCCTGCGCCACCGAGGAGGGCTTCGACACCGCCGTCGACCAGGCCCTCAACGCCGCCTTCATCCACAGCGGCCAGGTCTGCTCGGCCGGCGCCCGGCTCATCGTCGAGGAGTCCGTCCGGGACCGCTTCGTCGCCGAACTCGCCCGCCGCGCCCAGCGGATCAGGCTCGGCCGCGGCACCGCGGACGGCGTCGAGTGCGGCCCGCTCGTCTCGGAGCAGCAGCGCGCCAAGGTCGAGGCGTACGTCGCCTCCGCCCTGGAGGAGGGCGCGGTGCTGCGCTGCGGCGGCAAGCGGCCCGAACCGTCCGACGTACGACCGGAGTCCGGCTACTTCTACGAGCCGACCGTCCTCGACGCCTGCCACCGCGAGATGAAGGTCGTCCGCGAGGAGGTCTTCGGCCCGGTCCTCACCGTCGAGACCTTCCGCACCGAGGAAGAGGCGGTGGCGCTGGCCAACGACACCGAGTACGGCCTCGCCGGCGCCGTCTGGAGCGCGGACACCGCGAGGGCCCGCAGGGTCGCGGCCCGGCTGCGCCACGGCACCGTCTGGATCAACGACTTCCACCCCTACCTGCCGCAGGCGGAATGGGGCGGCTTCGGCAGGAGCGGCACCGGCCGCGAGCTGGGGCCCGCCGGACTCGCCGAGTACCGCGAGACCAAGCACGTCTACGAGAACCTCGCGCCGAAGCCGGTGCGCTGGTTCGCCGGCTGAGTCCCCCTTCCTCGACGTACCCCCTGGAGTAGTACCCCCATGCCCGACACCACCCCCCACCTCTACGACTACGTCGTCATCGGCGGCGGCACCGCAGGCTCCGTCATCGCCTCCCGCCTCACCGAGAACCCCGACGTCACCGTCGCCGTCATCGAGGGCGGCCCGAGCGACGTCGGCCGCGACGACGTCCTCACCCTGCGCCGCTGGATGGGCCTGCTCGGCGGCGAACTCGACTACGACTACCCGACGGTCGAACAGCCCCGCGGCAACTCCCACATCCGGCACAGCCGCGCCCGCGTCCTCGGCGGCTGCTCCTCGCACAACACCCTCATCTCCTTCAAGCCCCTGCCGTCCGACTGGGACGAGTGGGAGGAGGCCGGCGCCAAGGGCTGGGGCGCCGTCCCCATGGAGGCCTACTTCGCCCGCCTGAAGAACAACATCGTCTCCGTCGACGAGAAGGACCGGAACGCCATCGCCCGCGACTTCGTCGACGCCGCGCAGTCGGCGCTCGGAGTACCCCGGGTCGAGGGCTTCAACCGCAAGCCGTTCAACGACGGCGTCGGCTTCTTCGACCTCGCCTACCACCCCGAGAACAACAAGCGCTCCTCCGCCTCCGTGGCGTACCTGCACCCGGTGATGGACGAGCGCCCCAACCTGACGATCCTGCTGGAGACCTGGGCGTACAAGCTGGAGCTGAACGGCACCCGCGCCGAGGGCGTCCACGTGCGCACCAAGGACGGCGAGGAGCTGCTGATCCGCGCACGCAACGAGGTCGTGCTGTGCGCCGGCGCCGTCGACTCCCCGCGCCTGCTGCTCCACTCGGGCATCGGCCCCCGCGCGGACCTGGAGGCGCTCGGCATCCCCGTCGCGCACGACCTGCCCGGCGTCGGCGAGAACCTCCTCGACCACCCCGAGTCGGTCATCGTCTGGGAGACCCACGGACCGATCCCGGAGAACTCCGCGATGGACTCCGACGCGGGCCTGTTCGTCCGCCGCGACCCCGGACACGCGGGCCCGGACCTGATGTTCCACTTCTACCAGATCCCGTTCACGGACAACCCGGAGCGCCTCGGCTACGAACGCCCGGCGTACGGCGTCTCGATGACCCCGAACATCCCCAAGCCGAAGAGCCGCGGCCGCCTCTACCTGACCAGCGCCGACCCGTCCGTGAAGCCCGCCCTGGACTTCCGCTACTTCACCGACGAGGACGACTACGACGCCCGGACCCTGGTCGACGGCATCCGCATCGCCCGCGAGATCGCCAAGGCCGAGCCGCTGGCCGGCTGGCTCAAGCGCGAGGTGGCCCCCGGCCCGGACGTCACCGGCGACGCCGAGCTGAGCGAGTACGCCCGCAAGGTCGCGCACACCGTCTACCACCCGGCCGGCACCTGCAGGATGGGCGCCCCCGACGACGAACTCGCCGTAGTGGACCCGGAGCTGAGGATCCGCGGCCTCGACGGCATCCGCATCGCCGACGCCTCCGTCTTCCCGACCATGACCGCCGTGAACCCGATGATCGGGGTGCTCATGGTCGGGGAGAAGGCCGTCGACCTGATCGGAGGTGACTTCCGATGACCCTCACCGTCCCCACCCGCAAGCCCCCCACCACGACCGAGCCCGTCTTCTCGGTGTCCGGCCTGTGGAAGGTCTTCGGACCGAAGCCGGAGCGGATCCCCGCCGACCCGGAGCTGGCCGCGCTCTCTCCCGCCGAGCTCCGCTCCCGCACCGGCTGCACCGCCGCCGTCCGGGACGTCTCCTTCGACGTCCGCAAGGGCGAGGTCTTCGTCGTCATGGGCCTCTCCGGCTCCGGCAAGTCCACCCTGGTCCGCTGCCTGACCCGGCTGATCGAGCCGACGGCGGGCACCATCGCCATCGACGGCGAGGACGTCCGCGCGATGGACCAGGCCCGCCTGCGCGAACTGCGCCGGCACCGGGCCGCGATGGTCTTCCAGCACTTCGGCCTGCTCCCGCACCGCACGGTGCTGGACAACGTCGCCTACGGCCTGGAGATCCAGGGCGTCGGCAAGTCCGAACGCCGCGAGCGCGCCGCCGAGTTCGTCGCCAAGGTCGGCCTGGAAGGCATGGAGAAGCGCCGGCCCAGCCAGCTCTCCGGCGGCCAGCGCCAGCGGGTGGGGCTCGCACGGGCGCTGGCGGTCGACCCCGAGGTGCTGCTGTTCGACGAGCCGTTCAGCGCCCTCGACCCCCTCATCCGCCGCGACATGCAGGACGAGGTGACCCGCCTGCACCGCGAAGAGGGCCGCACGATGGTCTTCATCACCCACGACCTGAGCGAGGCCCTGAAACTCGGCGACCGCATCGCCCTGATGCGCGACGGCCGCGTGGTCCAGCTGGGCACCCCCGAGGAGATCGTGGGCTCCCCGGCGGACGACTACGTCCGCGAGTTCGTGCGCGAGGTCCCGCGCGAACAGGTGATGACGGTCCGTACGGCGATGAGGACCGCGTCCGCCAAGGAGGCGGGCAGCGGTCCCGCGGTCCCGCCGGAAGCCACGGTCGCGGAGGCGATCGAGGCGGTGGCCCGCGCGGGCGCCCCGGCACGCGTGGTGGACGAGGGCAGGTGCCTGGGCGTGGTCGACCACGAGCAGCTGCTCGGCGTGGTCGCCGGCGTGGCGGCACCCGGCGAGCACCGGCGAGCGACCCCGCCCGCGCCCCGCACCAGCCCGGAGGCCGTCTGATGGCAACGCTCACCGTCTTCACCTCCCGCACGGACACCCCCCGCCTGCTCAAGAGCCGAGCCGCGGGCAAGCTCCTCCTGCTCGGCCTCCTCACCGCCGTCCTGCTGCCCCTCTTCAACCGCTGGGGCGACGGGACCTGGCCCCGAGAGCTGACGGTCCACCTCTCCAAACCCCTCACCACCGCCAGCGACTGGGTCATGGACAACCGGGACAGCCACCCCCTGTTCCTGTACTTCTTCGGCTACATCAGCAACGCGGTCGTCCTCTCCGTACGAGCCGTCTACCTCACCCTGCTCGCCGCGGGCTGGGCCGGCGTCACCGCGTTCGGCGCCCTGCTCGCCTGGCGCTTCGCCGGCCCCCGCCTCGCCGCCGGCACGGCGACCGCCTTCCTGGCCTGCGGGGCACTGGGCATGTGGGTGCCGACCATGCAGACCCTCGCCCTGATGGTGGTCGCCGTCCTGGTCTCCGTGATCGTCGGCGCGTTCCTCGGTCTCGCCGCCGGCCTCTCCGACCGCCTCGACCGCGCCCTGCGCCCGGTCCTGGACACCATGCAGGTGCTCCCGGCCTTCGCCTACCTCCTCCCCGTCGTCCTGGTCTTCGGCATCGGCGTCCCCGCGGCCGTCCTCGCCACCGTCGTGTACGCCGCCCCGCCGATGGCCCGCCTCACCGCGCTCGGCCTGCGCGGCGCCGACCCCGAAGTCCTGGAGGCCGTGGAGTCGCTCGGCGCCACCCGTCGCCAGCGGCTGCTGACCGCCCGTATCCCGCTGGCCCGCAGGGAACTCCTCCTCGGCCTCAACCAGACGATCATGATGGCGCTGTCCATGGCCGTCATCGCCGCGGTCATCGGCGCCGGCGGCCTCGGCGACCGCGTCTACCAGGCCCTCGCCTCGGTCGACGTCGGCGCGGCCCTCGCGGCCGGCATCCCGCTCGTCCTGCTCGCGGTGGTCCTGGACCGCGTCACCGCCGCCGCCGGCAACGGTGAGACACGATCCCGGACCATCGGCTGGCCGTACGCCCTGGCCGTCACCGCGGCCGTGGCCCTCGCCGTCCGTCTCCTCGGCGCGCCGGACTGGCCCGCCGGCTGGGTCCTGGGCATCGCCGAACCCGTCAACCGCGCCGTCGACTGGATGACCGGCCACCTCTACTCCGGCGTCCCGGTCGTCGGTGGTACGGCCGACTGGGCGGGCCACTTCACCACCTGGGTCCTGGACCCCGTCCGGGACGGCCTGCAGTGGCTGCCCTGGTGGTCGGTGCTGCTCGTCGTCGCCGCCCTGGCCTGGCTGATCGGCACCTGGCGCACCGCGCTGACCGCGGTCCTCGCCATGGCCGCGATCGGCGTGCTCGGCGTGTGGGAACCTTCGCTCGACACCCTCTCCCAGGTGCTGGCCGCCGTAGCCGTCACCCTCGTCCTGGGCATCGCGACCGGTATCGCCGCGGCCCGCAGCGACCGCGTCGAACGCGCCCTGCGCCCGGTCCTGGACGTCTTCCAGACCATGCCGCAGTTCGTGTACCTGATCCCGGTCGTGGCCCTCTTCGGTGTCGGCCGCGCCCCCGCCGTCGCCGCGGCCGTCGTCTACGCGCTGCCGGCCGTCGTCCGGATCACGGCGCAGGGCCTGCGCCAGGTCGACCAGGCAGCGCTGGAGTCCGCGCGCTCGCTCGGCGCGACCGGCCGCCAGCAGCTGTGGCAGGTCCAGCTCCCGCTCGCCCGGCGGTCGCTGCTGCTCGCCGTCAACCAGGGCGTGGTCCTGGTCCTCGCCGTCGTCATCATCGGCGGTCTGGTCGGCGGCGGCGCCCTCGGCTACGACGTCGCCTTCGGCCTCGCCCAGGGCGACCTGGCGACGGGCCTGGTGGCCGGTGCCGCCATCGTCTGCCTGGGCCTGATGCTCGACCGGGTGACCCAGCCGACCGAACGCCGCGCGAAGAAGGGAGCGTGACATGCGCATCCGTACGACCCTCACGGTGGCCGCCGGAGCGTCCGCGCTCGCACTGCTGACCGGCTGCGGCGCCGCCGACATGACCAAGCAGGCCAGCCCGTTCGCGAACGCCCAGGGCGCGAAGACGGTCACCCTGTCCGTGCAGTCCTGGGTGGGCGCGCAGGGCAACGTGGCCGTGGCCCAGTACATCCTGGAGCACAAGCTCGGCTACCGCGTCGACACCGTCCAGGTCGACGAGGTGCCCGCCTGGGACGCGCTCAGCCAGGGCCGGGTCGACGCCCTCCTGGAGGACTGGGGCCACCCGGACCAGGAGAAGCGGTACGTCACCGACAAGAAGACGATCGCGCGGGGCGGCGACCTCGGGGTGACCGGCCACATCGGCTGGTACGTCCCCACCTACCTGGCGAAACAGCACCCGGACATCACGGACTGGAGGAACCTCAACAAGTACGCCTCCCTCTTCCGCACCGCGGAGAGCGGCGGCAAGGGCCAGCTGATGGACGGCTCCCCGTCCTACGTCACCAACGACAAGGCCCTGGTGAACAACCTGAAACTGAACTACCAGGTCGTCTTCGCCGGCTCCGAGGCCGCGCAGATCACCCAGATCAGGCAGTTCGCCAAGGAGAAGAAGCCCTTCCTCACGTACTGGTACGCACCCCAGTGGCTGTTCGAGAAGGTGCCCATGACGGAGGTGAAGCTGCCCCCGTACAAGGACGGCTGCGACGCCGACCCGGCGAAGATCACCTGCTCCTACCCGCACACCCCGCTGCAGAAGTACCTCAACGCCGACTTCGCGAAGGGCGGCGGCGAGGCGGCGGCCTTCCTGAAGAAGTTCAAGTGGACGACGAAGGACCAGAACGAGGTCTCCCTGATGATCGCCGACCAGAAGCTGACCCCCCAGGAGGCGGCGAAGAAGTGGGTGGACAGCCACCCCACCGTGTGGAAGGAGTGGCTCGACGCCCGCTGACCACGCGGTGACCCTAGAGGATCACATGCGGCAGAAAGCGCGCGTACTCGTCCGTGATCAGGCCCGTCGACTCGCGCAGGCCGAGGCCGGCCGACTCGTCGCGGACGACCCAGGCGCCGAGGACGACGTGGTTGCCGTCGAAGGCGGGCAGCGGGGCCAGCTGCTGGTAGCAGCAGGGCTCGTCGCGGAGGGCGGGCGGGGAACCGGGCTCGTGCACGGTGACGCCCGCGCCCTCCCGGCCGAGGAGGGGCTTGGCGACGTAGCCGGTCGTCCCGGCCAGTTCGCGCGGGCCGTCCAGGTAGGCGGGGAGGAGGTTGGGGTGGCCGGGGTACAGCTCCCACAGGATCGCCAGCAGGGCCTTGTTGCTCAGGAGCATCTTCCAGGCCGGCTCGATCCACAGGGTGCTGCCGGTGCCGCCGCCGTTGTCGAGCGTGTCCAGGACGTGCCCGCCGAAGGCGTCGGTGGTGAGCCACTCCCAGGGGTAGAGCTTGAAGATGCCGCGGATGAAGCGGAGCTGGTTGTCGACGAAGCGGCCGGAGAGGGTGTCCCAGCCGATCTCCTCCATGGCGAGCCAGTCGGTGGCGAGGCCGGCCTGCTCGGCGGTCTCCTTCAGGTAGGCGACCGTCATCAGGTCCTCGCCGAGTTCGTCGGCCGCGGAGTGCGCGAAGTGCAGCGGGCTGCCCGGAGGCAGCAGGGCCGCCTGCTCCCGCCAGGCGTCGACCAGGCGTTCGTGCAGGGAGTTCCACTGGTCGGCGCCGGGGAAACGATCCCGCATCCAGAACCACTGCGGGGAGGCGGCCTCGACCAGGGAGGTGGGGGTGTCGGCGTTGTACTCCAGGAGCTTCGCCGGTCCCGTGCCGTCGTAGCGGAGGTCGAAACGGCCGTAGACGGACGGCAGTTCGGCACGGCGCTGCCAGGCCTCGGTGACCGCGGCGGCCACCCGCGGGTCGGTGATGCCGAGGTCGGCGAGACGGTCCTTGGCCACGATGTGCTCGGCCGCCGCGAGGCACATGCGGTGCAGTTCCTCGACGACCTCCTCCAGCGCCTCGACCTCCTCCAGCGAGAAGACGTAGTAGGCGCTCTCGTCCCAGTACGGGCGCAGGGAGCCGTCGGGGTGGCGGGTGAGGGGGTAGATCAGTCCCTGTTCCTCGACGGTCTGCTGCCAGCCGGGGCGGGGTGTGGTCGTACGGCGTTCCATGGTCGGTCCGTCAGCCGCCGGAGCTGCCGTGGCCGCCGCCGAAGCCGCCGCGGTGGACCCCGCTGTGGCTCCCGCTGTGGTTGTCGTCGTCGTACGAGCCGCCGCTGCCCGAGCCGCCGCTGGACCTGGTGAAGGAACCGCCGTCGACCCAGCCGTCGTCCTCGTCGCCGTCGTAGTACCAGGCGGCGTCGGTCGTCTTCTTGAGGGTCTTCTTCTTGCCCGTCTTCCTGACGGACGTCTTCACGGATCCGGAGCCGGTCTTGCAGTTCTGGTCGGAGACGACCTTGTAGCCCTTGGTGACGTTGTAGCTGTCGCGGTCGACGCAGCGCTTGTCCGGCTCGGACGAGCAGGCGGCGAGCGCGGCGGCCAGCAGGCCCATGCCGCCGAGGACGACGGTGCCGGAGCGGAGCTGTCGGCGTGTCTGCGCCATGGTGGTGTCTCCCCCGTCGGATGTGATGTTCGGCGGTCAGCCTAGAAGCAGGTGTGAGTGACCGCGCAGGGGCCCCCGCGATCTCCCGCTCGCCTAGAGTCGCTTCGTGCTTTTTGGAATGGTGTGCGCCCTCGGCGCGGCGGTTTGCTTCGGTACGGCGACGGTGTTGCAGGCGGTGGCCGCGCGGGCGGCGGGTGCGGAAGAGGGCGGCGGCGGGGACGCGGCGCTGCTGCTGCGGGCGCTGCGGCAGTGGCGGTACCTCGCCGGTCTGGCGCTGGACGGGCTGGGCTTCCTGTTGCAGATCGCGGCCCTGCGGTCCGTGCCGATCTACGCGGTGGGCGCCGCGCTGGCGGCGAGCCTCGCGGTGACGGCGGTGGTGGCGGCGCGGCTGCTGGGGGTCCGGCTGAACGGCCTGGAGTGGACCGCCGTGGGGGTGGTGTGCGCGGGGCTCGCCATGCTGGGGCTGGCCTCGGGCACCGAGGGCGAGCGGAGCGGGCCGGACTGGCTGCCGTACGCGATGGTGGCGGTGGCGGTCGGCGTGCTGCTGCTCGGCGGGGCGGGCGGGCGCCTGTCCGGCCGGTCCCGGGCGCTGCTGCTGGGGCTCGGCGCCGGGTTCGGGTTCGGGGTGGTGGAGGTGTCGGTACGGCTCGTCGACTCGCTGCGGCCCGCGGACCTGCTGGCCAACCCGGCGGCGTACGCCCTGCTGCTGGGCGGCGGCGCCGCGTTCCTGCTGCTCACCTCGGCCCTGCAGCGCGGCTCGGTGACGACGGCCACGGCCGGCATAGTGATCGGCGAGACGATCGGCCCGGCGGCAGTGGGCGTGGTGTGGCTGGGCGACCGGACCCGGGAGGGCCTCGCCTGGCTGGCGGCCCTGGGCTTCGCGGTCGCGGTGGCGGGAGCCCTGGCACTGGCGCGGTTCGGGGAGGCGCCGGCGGCCGAGGAGGAATGACGGCGAGCCCCGGCGCACCGGTGGCGCCGGTGCACCGGGGCGGCGTCGCTAGGGAAGCAGGGTCGTCGAGCGCAGCGCGTGGTGGTCGGAGCCCCACGTGCCCGCCGAGACCGCGCACGCGGTGTGCCCGGCCCCGAAGATGTAGTCGATCTTCGAGTTGCCGGTGGTGTTCCGGCCGTCCCGCGCGCTGCCGGCGTCCTGCAGCTGAGCGCACTCGCGGTACGCGTCGTACGCCGGGTCGAGGACCGCGTGGCCGTCCCAGCCGCGGGCCGGCGGGTTGACGTTCAGGTCGCCGCCGAACACCACGCGGTAGCCGCTGTCCTTCGCTCTCGCCTCGTCGCCCATCAGCTCGTCCCGCTGGAAGCCGTGGGCCGACCAGTCGGTGTCCTCCCAGTCCTTGCCGCCGGTGCTGAAGTGCGCGCCGCAGTACATGACGGCCTTCGACACGATGGCCGCGCACAGGGCGGCCCGCTGCTCCGCGCCGGCCGGGGACCTCAGGATGTGCGCCCGGTACCAGGTGTTCTCCTCCGGCACCGCGACGCTGATGCCGTACGCGCCCCGGTTGCCGTACCCCGTGGCGTCGGCGCATTCCTTCTGCGCGAGCACGGAGCCGCCGTTGGTGGCGACGGTGTAGTAGATGGGTGCGAACCTGACGTCCCAGCCGGTGCCCGTGCGCTGCTCCAGCGCCGTCTCGACCGGCTTGGCGAACTGCTCGCAGGTCTCCTCGAAGAACAGCGCGTCGGGGGTGTAGGCGGAACCGACGTCGTTGAGCTGCCCGATGACCTGGTCGGCGATGTGGCCGGGCGTCGAGTGGTGGTTCGCGCAGTCGGTGTTCTGGTCCCCGCACAGGTTCCAGGCCATGACCTTCACCGAGGCGGGCGAGGGCGCCACGGGGGCGGGCGGAGAGCCCCACTGAGCCGTGTCGGCCTCGACGGCCCCCACGTGGTCGTCGCCGGCCCGAACCAGCCGGAAGCGCTCCCAGGAGCCGATCCTCGCCGTCGTCGCCGTCCGGGCCCGCAGCACCGCGTAGTCGGGGTCCGTGGTGGCGTAGCCGAGTTCCGCGGCTACGTACTTGTCGGCGATGGGCGAGTACAGCTTGTAGTAGGCGCCGTCCGCGTCGCTGCCCTCGTACGTCAGCTGCAACTGCTCCCAGGAACCGAGGTGGTCGCCCTGGGCGCGCAGCTTGTCACTGTTGTTGATGTCGGTGCTGACGAACAGCCCGTTCACCTCGCTGCGCAGGCTGACGTGCGCACCCTTGTCCTCGGTGTGCAGCGTGAACCGCTCGGCGGGACCGGCCGAGCCGGCGACCGCCCGGAGCCTGGCGTAGTCGGCGCCCGTGCCGGTGGCCGGGGCCGAGACGAACTTGCTGTTCGCCATGGACTGCAGGGCCCACGTCTGCCCGGCGGACTTGCGGAGCTGATCGGCATCCGGCGCGGCGCTCGCCCGTCCGGGCCACTGCCACTGGACGCAGATGACCAGACCGAACAGCGCGGCCAGCAGGGCCACGGCTCTTCGCATGGACGCCCCTCCCCGTCGTGCGGCCCGCTTTCGACCCACGACCTCGTACGTTCGAATAGCGAGGCGCAGACACTACCGGTTCATGGCGGGCGGCCGAACCGCACTCCTACGGCAGCACCCTGCACAGAGCCTCCAACGCCCCCGCCCAGGCGCTGTCCGGTGGTGTGCCGTAGCCGACGACCAGGGCGTCCAGGGGCTCGGCGACGGCCTCCGGGTGCCGGTGGTAGTCCAGGCCGTGCAGGGCCAGGCCCTGCCAGGCGGCGGCCTGGACCACCGACTGCTCGGTGCCGGGCGGGAGGCGCAGGAGCGCGTGCAGGCCGGCGGCGATCCCGGTGACCTGTACCCCGGGCGCGCGTGCGGTGACGGCGGCGGCGAGGGCGTCGCGGCGGCGCCGGTAGCGCAACCGGGAGGAGCGGACGTGCCGGTCGTAGGCGCCGGAGGTGAGGAACTCGGCCAGCGTCAGCTGATCCAGCGCCCCGACCGTGTCGATGCGCCCCTTGGCCGCGGTCACCTCCTCCACCAGGGCCGGCGGCAGCACCATCCAGCCCAGCCGGAGCCCGGGGGCCAGGGACTTGCTGGCGGTGCCCAGGTAGACCACGCGGTCGGGGTCCAGGCCCTGCAACGCGCCGATCGGCTGGCGGTCGTAGCGGAACTCGCCGTCGTAGTCGTCCTCCAGGACCAGGCCGCCGGTGCGCCGCGCCCAGTCCACGACGGCGGCCCGCCGGTCGGGGTGCAGGGGCGTGCCCATCGGGAACTGGTGGGCGGGGGTCAGGAGTACCGCGCCGGCGTCGCCCAACCCGCCGGGGTCGGTGCCGAGTTCGTCGTACGGCAGGGCGGGCGTGGCGCAGCCCGCGTCCCGCAGCAGCGACCAGTGGACGTCCAGGCCGTACGACTCCACCGCCACCGTCCGCACCCCGCGGGCCCGCAGCACCCGGCCGAGGATGCCCAGGGCGTGCGAGAAGCCCGCGGTGATCACGACCCGGTCCGGGCCGGTGCGGACGCCCCGGGCGCGGGCGAGATAGCCGGCGAGGGCGGCGCGCAGTTCGGGGCGGCCCCGCGGGTCGCCGTAGTCGAGGGCGTCGAAGGGGGCCGTGGCCAGCGCGCGGCGGGCGGCCTTGAGCCACTCGGCGCGCGGGAAGGCGGCGAGGTCGGGGGTGCCCGGGACGAGGCTGTGGACGGGGCGGCCGGGTGCCCGGCGGGCCGCCGCGGCCGTACCCGACGGCGGGGCCACGACCCGGTCGCCGACCCGGGTGCCGGAGCCCTGCCGGGCGGTGAGCCAGCCCTCCGCGACCAGGTCGGCGTAGGCCTCGGCGACGGTGTTGCGGGCGATGCCGAGGTCGGCGGCGAGGGAGCGGGAGGACGGCAGCCGGGTGCCGGGGGCGAGCCGGCCGGAGCGGACCGCGTCCCGCAGGGCGTCGGTCAGGCCCCGGCGCAGGCCGCCCGCGCGGCTCGGTTCGAGGTGCAGGTCGACGCCCAAAGTGGCCCAGGATCTCCCCATGGAAATGGACCATACTCCTGGGCTGCCTCGCTTCTAGGGTCGAAGACATGACCACTGCAGAAGAACCCGTCGTGTACGCCGCCGAAGAAGCCCCGCGCCTGAACTGGGCCGAGCACGCCCCCGAGGTCTACAAGGCGATGATCCGCCTGGACACCGCCGCCCGGCGCGGGCTGGACCCGAAGCTGTACGAGCTGGTGAAGATCCGGGCCTCGCAGCTCAACCACTGCGCGTTCTGCCTCGACATGCACACCAAGGACGCGCTCGCGGCCGGCGAGAGCGTCGAGCGGATCGTCCAGCTCAGCGCGTGGGAGGAGTCGCGGCACTTCTACACCGAGAAGGAGCTGGCGGCGATCGAGCTGACCGAGGCGATCACCGTGCTGACGGACGGTTTCGTGCCGGACGAGGTGTACGAGAAGGCCGCCAAGCAGTTCGAGGAGGCCGAGCTGGCCCAGCTGATCGCCGCGATCACGGTGATCAACGCATGGAACCGGTTCGGCGTGACGACCCGGATGACGCCGGGCCACTACCAGCCGGGGCAGCACAAGTGAGCCGTACCCAGCTGCTGGACCCGGCGGTCGGCCGGGCGATGGCCACGGCCGGCGCGGCGGCGAAGAAGGGGCTCGGCGATCCGGCTCTCGCCGAGCTGGTCATGATCCGGGCCTCGCAGCTCAACCACTGCGCGTTCTGCCTCGACATGCACCTTCGACTGGCCCGGGAGAACGGGGAGTCGGAGGACCGCGTCCAGCTCCTCAACGCCTGGGAGGAGACCGAGGACCTCTACAGCGAGCGGGAGCGGGCCGCGCTGGCGCTGACCGAGGCGGTCACGGTCCTCACGGAGGGCTTCGTGCCGGACGAGGTGTACGAGCGGGCCGCCCAGCACTTCGACGCGGGCGAACTCGCCCATCTCATCGGCCTGATCACCGTCATCAACGGCTGGAACCGCCTGATGGTCAGCCGCCGCGTCCCACCAGGGGGGTACCAGCCGTGAGCAAGGTGGACGAGTTCCGCGCCCTGCACCGAGGGCGCGCCCAGGGTGATCCGCTGGTCCTGCCCGGGCCGTGGGACGCGGCCAGCGCGCGGGTGTTCGTGGCGGCCGGGTTCCCGGCGCTGGCCACGCCGAGCGCGGGCGTCGCCGCGTCCCTCGGGTACGAGGACGGGGCCACCCCGGCCGACGAGATGTTCGCCGCGGTCGCCAGGATCACCCGGGCGGTGGACGTGCCGGTGTCGGCGGACGTCGAGAGCGGGTACGGGCTCGCGCCGAAGGAGCTGGTGGAGCGGCTGCTGGAGGCGGGTGCCGTCGGCTGCAACCTTGAGGACTCCGACGGGGGCGCCCTCAAGGACCCGCACGAGCACGCCGAGTTCCTCGCCGAGGTGCGGTCCGCCGCCGCCGACCGGCTGTTCGTCAACGCCCGCGTCGACGTCTTCGTCCACGGCGACGGGGATCCCGAACGGGTCATCGAGCGGGCCGCGCTGTACGTCGCCGCGGGCGCCGACTGCGTGTACCCGATCCTCGCCCCGGCGGACGTACTGCCCCTGCTGCGCTCCGGGATCCAGGGCCCGCTGAACGCCCTGTCCCGGCTGGACGGCGAGGGCCCCTCGCCCGCCGCGCTCGGCGGACTCGGGGCCACTCGGGTCACGTTCGGGCCGGGATTCCAGCGGCGGGCCGCGGCGGCACTGCGGGGGATCGCCGACGGCCTGCTGCCCTGAGGCCGTTCAGGTCCAGCGCGGAGACGGCCGTCGTCCTGCCCGCAGGTGATACAGATGCCGATGTCGCCCTTGAAGCTGCGGATGCTGGCGCCCGGTGCTCCGAGGGCCTGGCGGCGGTCCCGCGTGCAGCGGGTACCGGAGTCGCCAGCGGCGGCGCGGTTGTCCAGCTTGCGGCGGCGGTTGCGAGTCATCGCGGAATCTCTCCCTGGCACGTCCACGCCCGCGCCGAGGCGAGGAAAAGATCGTTGGACTTGTCCGCGGGGAATCCGGCGTGGTCGAGAGATCACGGGGGGTGTGCGATGCCGTACGGCGTGGACTTGGCGTTCCGGGTGGAGGAGGAGCCGGCCGAACTTTCCGACGTCGGCTGTGTGAGCTGGGCCTGAGGGAGTCGACGCGTGGTGTGGATTCGAGCGCGGCGGGCCAAGCGGCTGCCTCAGCGGCTACTGTGGCGGCTCGTCTGATCTCCGTTTCGCCGAGGAGCAGCCCGATGCACAGCGCCCCCTTCCGTCTTGTCGTCACGGGCGGCGGGACCGGTGGACACACGTATCCCGCGCTGACTGCGGTTCGCACCCTGCAGGCCCGGCTCGCCGCCGAGGGGCGGGCGCTCGAGACTCTGTGGATCGGGACGGCTGACGGGCTGGAGGCGCGCGTCGCTCCGGCCGAGGGCATCGCGTTCACCGCGGTGGCGACCGGCAAGATCCGCCGCTCCAGGAATCCGATCAGGATGGCGTCGCCGGCGAACGTCAAGGACATGGCCCGGGTGCCGCTCGGCGTGCTGCAGGCGCGGCGGGCCATCGACCGGTTCCGGCCGGATGTGGTGCTGGCGACGGGTGGCTATGTGGCGGTGCCGGCCGGGCTGGCGGCGCGGATGTGCCACCGGCCGCTGGTGCTGCACGAGCAGACGGTGCGGCTGGGATTGGCGAACCGGAAGCTTGCGGCGTCGGCGGCGCGCATCTGCGTGTCGTCGGAGTCGACGCTGGAGCTGCTGTCGGAGTCGGCGCGCGCGATCGCCGTGGTGACCGGGAACCCGGTGCGGCCCGAGGTGCTGTCCGGACAGGCGGACAGGGCTGTCCAGGCGTTCGGCCTGTGGGGGTTCGATCGGCAGCTGCCGACCGTGTACGTCACTGGTGGGGCGCAGGGCTCGCAGCAGATCAACGAGCTGGTCGCCGAGGTGCTGCCGTGGCTGCTGCAGTACGCGAATGTCATCCACCAGTGCGGCCCGGCCAACGAGGAGGGTCTGCGGGCACGCGCGGCCGGGCTGCCGCCGGAGCTGGCGGCTCGCTACCACCTGGCGGGGTTCGTCAGCGGCGAGCTGCCCGACGTCCTGGCCCTGGCCCACGTCGTGGTCTCGCGCAGCGGGGCCGGGACGCTGGCGGAGCTGACCGCGCTCGGCAAGCCGGCCGTGTTTGTGCCGCTGGCGTCGTCGGCGGGGAACGAGCAGGTTCACAACGCGCGGCACTTGGAGCAGGCCGGGGCGGCGGTCGCGCTCACGGGCGAGGTGACGGCGGCCCGGTTGCAGACAGCGGTGGGCCCGCTCCTGGCCGATGCCCAGCTGCGGTGGGGCATGGCGGAGCGGGCTCGCGCGTATGGCCGTCCGGACGCGGCGGACAGGCTCGTGGACGAGATCCTTTCCGCCGCGGCGGGTCAGCCGGTCACCGGTCGGGCCGGCCGACGTGGAGAGCCGTCCCTGCCTCGATGAGGACGGCGCACGCGTTGAACGCCTCCTGGTCCTTGCCCATCGGGTCGGGGACGTCGCGGTCGGTCGGATACAGGCTCAGCTTGGGCTGAACGTCGTCGTCGGTGATCTCGCGGAGGACTTGGAGCACGGAGGCATCCATCGCCAGGACGCTGTCGGCCCAGCCGAGCATCTCCCGGGTGAGCTGCTGGCCGCGGTGGGCGGTGAGGCCGAGGCCGAGCCGCCTGGCGGCCTCGATCATCGAGTCATTGGCGGGCTCGCCTTCCCACTTGCCGATCAGCCCGGCTGAGCGGACTTCGAGTTCGCCGGCGCCCCGCTTGGCGAGAGCGAGCGCGGCGAACGGGCTGCGGCAGTAGTTGCCGACGCAGACGGTCAGGACCTTGCGCACGATGCGGCTCCCACGGTCTTGAGGACCTGACCGAAGACGGTGACGACCTGGTCGATGTCGCTGTTGGTGAGGTGCTGGTGGAACGGCAGCGTCAGGACCTACGGAGCGGTCGGGGTCGACATCGACCAGCCTCACGCCGTCCAGGCCGGCGAGCACGCGCCGGTAGTCTCCGGCAGACGGACCCACTGCGTTCCGGTCTGGAACTTGAACGCGATCGCATCGATCACCTCCCGGTGGTCCCGCCGGCGGCCACCCCGCTTCGGCGTCCGGTCCGGGAGCAACGGCTCGATCCGTGCCCCCTGCGTATCAGTCAACGGCACACCCGGACCAACGACCGACTGGTCCGAACGACAGGGCCTAATCGGCCAGCAGCCTCTCCACCGCCGCCCGCGCCTCCCCCGCCGCCGCCGGATCCCCGGTGATGCCCGCCGTGACGATGGCTCCCTCGGCGAGCAGGAACACCGGTTCGGTCACCGGGGCGCCGGTGGCCGACACCCAGGCGGCGAGCTGGTCGTGGAAGGCCCGCTTGTGGGCGCGGACCTCGGCCAGGACCGGCTCGGACGACGAGCCGAGTTCGCCGTGGGCGTTGATCCAGGCGCAGCCGCGGAAGCCGGGCTCCGCGAACCACCCGGCGAGCCAGTCGAAGACCGCGAGGACCCGTCCGCGCGGGTCCGGGACGCGCTCCACATGCGCGGCCAGGCTCGCGCGCCAGCGCCGGTCGCGCCGCCGGAGCATGGCGACCACGAGGTCCTCCTTGGTCGCGAAGAGCCGGTAGATCCGCTTCAGCGGCAGTCCGGACGCCTCGCGGACCCGGTCCATCCCCACCGCCTGGATGCCGTGCGCGTAGAACAGCGCCTCCGCCGCGTCCAGGAGTGTCTCGCGGTCCTGGCGGTTCTGCTCTTCGGTGATCGGGGCGGGCATCCGGGGGCTCCTTGACGATGAGAACGGTCGTTCTCTACCTTAGTCGCATCACTGGAGAACGCTCGTTCTCGACTTGAGGAGGCCGCCGTGCCCGAGGACCGCCCGCCCTACCCGCCGTACACCCTGGAAACCGCCCTCCAGAAGGTGCGGGCGGCCGAGGACGCCTGGAACAGCCGCGACCCCCACCGGGTCGCCCTCGCCTACACGCCGGACTCCGTCTGGCGGAACCGGGACCGGTTCCTCACCGGCCGGGAGGAGATCGTCGCCTTCCTCACCGAGAAGTGGGAGCGCGAACGCGACTACGCGCTGCGCAAGAGCCTCTGGAGCTTCCACGAGAACCGGATCGCCGTCCGCTTCCAGTACGAGTGCCGCGACGCCGACGGCCAGTGGTGGCGCAGCTACGGCAACGAACTGTGGGAGTTCGACGAGCACGGCCTGATGCGCCGCCGCGAGGCCGGCATCAACGACGTAGCCATCAGCGAGGCCGACCGGCGCATCTTCGGCCCCCGGCCCGCCGACGAGCACGGGACCGACATCCCGCTCCGCTGATCAGTCCCCGCAGAGCACCTCCCGCAGCTGCTCCAGCCCCCACTCCAGCTCCTCCTCGCCGATCACCAGCGGCGGCGCGATCCGGACCGTCGACCCGTGGGTGTCCTTGACCAGGACCCCACGGGCCAGCAGCCGCTCGGAGACCTGCCGGCCGGTGCCCACCGCCGGCGAGACGTCCACCCCGGCCCACAGCCCGCGCCCGCGCACCGCCGTCACCCGGCCCGTGCCGCGCAGCTCGGCCAGCCGCCGGTGCAGCCGCTCGCCCAGCCGCGCCGCCCGCTCCTGGGGCTCGCCGGTCCGCAGCATCGCGATCACCTCCAGCGCCACCGCGCAGGCCAGCGGATTCCCGCCGAACGTCGACCCGTGCTCGCCCGGCCGGAACACCCCGAGCACCGCCGCGCTCGACACCACCGCCGACACCGGCAGGATCCCGCCGCCCAGCGCCTTCCCCAGGAGGTACATGTCCGGGACCACGCCCTCGTGCTCGCACGCGAAGGTGCGGCCGGTGCGGCCGAGCCCCGACTGGATCTCGTCCGCGACGAAGAGGACGTTCCGCTCGCGCGTCAGCTCCCGCACCCCGGGCAGATAGCCGGCCGGCGGCACGATCACCCCGGACTCGCCCTGGATCGGCTCCAGCAGCACGGCGACCGTGTTCTCGGTGAGCGCCGACCGCATCGCGGTCAGATCGCCGTACGGCACGATCTCGAAACCGGGCGTGTACGGCCCGAAGTCCGCCCGCGCCTCCGGATCCGTCGAGAAGCTGATGACCGTCGTCGTACGGCCGTGGAAGTTGCCGCCCGCCACGACGATCTTCGCCATCTCCGCGGGCACCCCCTTCACCCGGTACCCCCACTTCCGGGCGGTCTTCAGCGCGCTCTCCACCGCCTCCACGCCCGTGTTCACGGGCAGCACCATCTCCATCCCGCACAGCTCCGCCAGCTCGGTGCAGAAGGCGGCGAACCGGTCGTGGTGGAAGGCGCGGGAGGTCAGCGTCAACCGGTCCAGCTGCCGCCGGGCCGCCTCGACCAGCCGCGGGTGGCCGTGCCCGAAGTTCAGCGCCGAGTACCCGGCCAGCAGGTCCAGATAGCGCCGCCCCGCCACATCGGTCAGCCACGACCCCTCACCGGTGGCGATCACGACCGGCAGCGGATCGTAGGTGGGCGCGCTGTGCGCGTCGGCGGCGGCGATGAGGTCTTCTGCAGCGGTCACGGCCTCTCCCGGAGACGACTCGCATTCGACGGTGAACCCCTTCTCATCCTCGCTCGCACGGCGCACGCGGGCCGCGATCGACATGCGGCCACCGCCGCGTGTGCCCCGCCCGGCGCGCCCGGTAGGCTGACGAGCGGGCCGTGACTGGCGCGCTGGGATGGGACGGACCATCAGGGAGCGGCCCGAGTGGGAAAAGTGCCGTGCGCCTGGGCCGAACGTGAACGCTGTACGCACACCGTCCGGAGGTCCCCATGCCAGAGCAGCCCCTGTCGACCGAGTCCACCGCCTTCCGCGCCGCGCTCGACGTGATCCGTGCCGTCGAGCCGCGGGTCGCCGACGCGATCGGCCAGGAGGTCACCGACCAGCGCGAGATGCTGAAGCTGATCGCCTCGGAGAACTACGCCTCCCCGGCGACCCTGCTCGCCATGGGCAACTGGTTCAGCGACAAGTACGCCGAGGGCACCATCGGCCGCCGCTTCTACGCCGGCTGCCGCAACGTCGACACCGTCGAGGCCCTCGCCGCCGAGCACGCCCGCGAACTCTTCGGCGCCCGCCACGCCTACGTCCAGCCGCACTCCGGCATCGACGCCAACCTCGTCGCCTTCTGGGCCGTCCTCGCCGACCGCGTCGAGGCCCCCTTCCTGGAGAAGGCCGGCGCCCGGCAGGTCAACGACCTCACCGAGGCCGACTGGGCCGAGCTGCGCCAGGCCTTCGGCAACCAGCGCATGCTCGGCATGTCCCTGGACGCCGGCGGCCACCTCACCCACGGCTTCCGCCCGAACATCTCCGGCAAGATGTTCGACCAGCGCTCCTACGGCACCGACCCGGCCACCGGCCTGATCGACTACGAGGCGCTGCGCGCCCAGGCCCGCGAGTTCAAGCCGCTGATCATCGTCGCCGGCTACTCGGCGTACCCCCGTCTGGTGAACTTCCGGATCATGCGCGAGATCGCCGACGAGGTCGGCGCCACCCTCATGGTCGACATGGCGCACTTCGCCGGCCTGGTCGCGGGCAAGGTCCTCACCGGCGACTTCGACCCGGTCCCGCACGCCCAGATCGTCACCACGACCACCCACAAGTCCCTGCGCGGCCCGCGCGGCGGCATGGTCCTGTGCGACGACTCCCTCAAGGACCAGGTCGACCGCGGCTGCCCGATGGTCCTCGGCGGCCCGCTCCCGCACGTCATGGCCGCCAAGGCCGTCGCCCTGGCCGAGGCCCGGCAGCCGTCCTTCCAGGACTACGCCCAGCGCATCGTCGAGAACTCCCGCGCCCTCGCCGAGGGCCTGATGCGGCGCGGCGCCACCCTGGTCACCGGTGGCACGGACAACCACCTCAACCTGATCGACGTCGCCACCTCCTACGGCCTCACCGGCCGCCAGGCCGAGTCCGCCCTGCTCGACTCGGGCATCGTCACCAACCGCAACGCCATCCCGGCCGACCCGAACGGCGCCTGGTACACCTCCGGCATCCGCGTCGGCACCCCCGCGCTCACCACCCGCGGCCTCGGCACGGCGGAGATGGACGAGGTGGCGTCCCTGATCGACCGCGTCCTGACGACGACGGAACCGGGCACGACGAAGTCGGGCGCCCCCTCGAAGGCCGCCCACGTCCTGGACGCGAAGATCGCCGACGAGATCTCCCACCGGGCGACGGACCTGGTGGCGGGCTTCCCCCTCTACCCGGAAGTCGACCTCGGCTGAAGCACCCCTGAAAGGGGCACGGGGAACTGCGCGCCCAGCCACAACGGGCCCGCGGTTCCCCACGCACCGATCCCGCCCCATCTCTCTGCGACAATAAAAAACATGGCTTCAGACCGACCTCGCGTGCTCTCCGGTATTCAGCCAACGGCTGGCTCGTTCCACCTCGGCAACTACCTCGGCGCCGTCCGCCAGTGGGTGGCCCTGCAGGAGTCCCACGACGCGTTCTACATGGTCGTCGACCTGCACGCGATCACGGTCGCGCAGGACCCGAAGGAGCTGCGGGCCAACACCCGGCTCGCCGCGGCCCAGCTGCTGGCCGCCGGCCTGGACCCCGACCGCTGCACCCTCTTCGTGCAGAGCCATGTCCCCGAGCACGCCCAGCTGGCCTGGGTCATGAACTGCCTCACCGGCTTCGGCGAGGCCAGCCGCATGACCCAGTTCAAGGACAAGTCCGCCAAGCAGGGGGCCGACCGGGCGAGCGTCGGCCTGTTCACGTACCCGATCCTCCAGGTCGCCGACATCCTCCTGTACCAGGCCAACGAGGTGCCGGTCGGCGAGGACCAGCGCCAGCACATCGAGCTGACCCGTGACCTCGCCGAGCGGTTCAACGGCCGGTTCGGCGACACCTTCACCGTCCCGAGGCCGTACATCCTCAAGGAGACGGCGAAGATCTACGACCTCCAGGACCCGACGGTCAAGATGAGCAAGTCGGCGTCCACGCCGAAGGGCCTCATCAACCTCCTCGACGACCCGAAGGCCACGGCCAAGAAGGTCAAGAGCGCGGTCACCGACACGGACACGGTGATCCGCTTCGACGCCGAGAGCAAGCCGGGCGTGTCGAACCTCCTCACCATCTACTCCACGCTCACCGGCACGTCGATCGGCCAGCTGGAGCAGGACTACGAGGGCAAGATGTACGGCGCCCTCAAGACCGACCTCGCCGACGTCATGGTCGAGTTCGTCACCCCGTTCCGCGAGCGCACCCAGCAGTACCTGGACGACGCCGAGACGCTGGACTCGATTCTGGCCAAGGGCGCGGAGAAGGCGCGCGCCGTCGCCGCCGAGACCCTCGCGCAGGCGTACGACCGCGTGGGCTTCCTGCCCGCGAAGCACTGAAAGGCGCCCAGGGACACCGGGAAGGGCAGAGCGCTGCACATCACTTCCGCTGCGCCTGCCCACAGGACATCCGTGGCCGTACAGTCGATAGCCGACGGCCGGGACGAGTCGGCCGAGAAGACGACAGACGCGACGACAGGAGACGACGTGGGGACCGTAACGATCGGCGTGTCGATCGCGGTCCCGGAGCCTCACGGCAGCCTGCTCCAGGAGCTGCGCGCGGGCTTCGGCGACGCCGCGGCTCACGGCATCCCCACGCACGTCACGCTGTTGCCGCCGACCGAGGTGGACGCGGCCGACCTGCCGGCGATCGACGCGTACCTCACCGAGGTCGCCGCGAGCGGCCGGCCGTTCCCGATGCAGCTGTCCGGCACGGGCACCTTCCGGCCCCTGTCGCCGGTGGTGTACGTGCGGGTCGTCCAGGGCGCCGAGGCGTGCACCCGGCTGCAACAGCGGGTCCGGGACGCCTCCGGGCCGGTGGCGCGCGAGCTGCAGTTCCCGTACCACCCGCATGTCACCGTCGCGCACGGCATCGACGACGCGGCGATGGACCGCGCCTTCGAGGAACTGGCGGGCTTCGACGCCGAGTGGCCGTGCACCGGCTTCGCGCTGTACGAGCAGGGCGCCGACGACGTGTGGCGCAAGCTGCGCGAGTACACGTTCGGGGGATCCGTCGTACCGCCCCAGGTGGGCCACGCGGACGCCGAACGCGGCACGATCGCGAGCCGTTGAGCGAGCGGCTCTAGACGGGCAGCCGCCGGAACAGCGCCCGCGGTGTGTGCCGTAGCGCCGCCATCAGCGGGCGGAGCGAGCCCGGTACCCAGATCGTCTCCGAGCCGCGGCGCAGGCCGAGTTCGATGGCCGTGGCGACCGCCTCCGGTGTGGTGGCGAGCGGCGGCCGACGCAGGCCGGCCGTCCTCCTCGTCCGGACGAATCCGGGGCGTACGACCATCACGTGCACGCCGGTGCCGTGCAGCGCGTCACCGAGGCCCTGGGCGAAGGCGTCCAGGCCGGCCTTGCTGGAGCCGTAGATGAAGTCGGCCCGGCGGGCCCGCTCGGCCGCGGTGGCGGACAGGACGACGAGGCGGCCGTGGCCCTGGCCCTGGAGGGCGCGGCCGGCGACCAGACCCGCCGAGACCGCCCCCGTGTAGTTGGTCCCGGCGACCCGCACCGCGCGGACCGGGTCGCGCTCGTCGTGCGCCTGGTCGCCGAGGACACCGAAGGCGAGCAGCACCATGTCGATCGCGCCCTCGGCGAAGACCTTGCCGAGGACGGTCTCGTGGGACTCGGGGTCGAGCGCGTCGAAGGCGACGGTGCGGACGTCCGCGCCGAGCGCGCGCAGGCTGCCGGCGGCCTTCTCCAGCGCGGGACAGGGGCGGCCCGCCAGCCACACCGTGCGCGTGCGGCGGGCGATCAGCCGGCGCGCGGTGGCCAGCGCGATCTCGGACGTGCCGCCGAGGACGAGCAGGGACCGGGGCAGTTCGGTGGGCGGTACGGTGGCATCCTTCATGACAGTCGACCGTATCGCCCATATATGCCCGTTCGGGCGGTGAAACGCGGTGTTGCTATTCCCGCGCAGCGGGCACAGTCGGATCATGGACTGGCTGAAGAAGCTCCCCGTCATCGGGCCGATCGTCACCCGGCTGACCGCCACGCACGCGTGGCGGTCCTACGAGCGGCTGGACCGGGTGAAGTGGACCCGGCTGGCCGCCGCCATGACGTTCGTCAGCTTCGTGGCGCTGTTCCCGCTGCTGACCGTGGCCGCGGCGATCACCGCCGCCACGCTCAGCCCGGACCGGCAGAAGACCGTGGAGCGCAGGATCGCCGACCAGTTCCCGGGCATCTCCGAACAGCTGGACCTCACCTCCCTGGTGCACAACGCGGGCACGGTCGGCGTCATCGCCGGCGCGGTGCTGCTGTTCACCGGCATCGGCTGGGTCGGCCAGATGCGGGACTGCCTGCGCGCGGTGTGGGAGCTGCCGGACCGCGAGGAGAACCCGGTCCTCACCAAGGCCAAGGACGCCGGCATCCTGCTCGGCCTCGGCGGCGCCCTGCTGGTCACGCTCGCCGCGTCCACCCTCGCCTCGGCCGCCGTCGGCTGGCTGTCCCGGCAGATCGGCCTGGGCGAGCACAGCTGGGGGAGCGTGCTGCTGCGGATCGCCGCGTTCGCCGTTGCCGTGCTCGCCGACTTCCTGGTCCTGCTCTACGTCCTGACCCTGCTGCCCGGGGTCGAGCCGCCGCGCCGCCGCCTGCTCGTCGCCGCGCTGCTCGGCGCGATCGGCTTCGAAGTGCTGAAGCTGCTGCTCAGCGGCTATATCCAGGGCGTGGCCGCGAAGAGCATGTACGGCGCGTTCGGGGTCCCCGTGGCACTGCTGCTGTGGATCAACTTCACCTCGAAACTCGTCCTGTTCTGCGCCTCCTGGACGGCGACGCAGGCCAAGGAATCCGAGGTCACGGGCGCGTCCGACGGCGCATCAGGTCCGGCAGCGGCCAACGGCGGTTGACCAGGAAGGCCCCGCCGGCGAGCAGCACCAGCAGCCCGCCGGCGACGGCCAGGGCGATGCCGGCGCCGCTGGAGCCGGACCCGGCGCCGGCGCTCGCCGCCGCCTTCGCACCCGACCCGCCCGTCCCGCCGGACGCGCGTCCCGCGTCCTGCCCCGCCTGCCCGGCCGAGGCGGCGGCGTCCGGTCCCGCGGCGTGGGACGCGGCGCTCTTCGGCGGCACCAGCTCGCCCACCGCCTTGACCTTGCCGACCGCCTGGAACCCCCAGTCGAAGAGCTTCGCGGTCTCCTTGTAGACCTCGTTGTGCTCCTTCTTCTCCGGGTTCATCACGGTGACCAGCAGCACCTTGCCGCCCCGTTCGGCGACGCCGGTGAAGGTGGCGCCCGCGTGTGTGGTGTTGCCGTTCTTCACGCCCGCGATGCCCCGGTAGACGGGGACGTCGCTGTCACCGCTCAGCAGCCGGTTGGTGTTCCGGATCTCGGCGTCCCCGAACTTCGCGCTCACGGTGGAGCAGTACTCGCGGAAGTCCTTCTTCTGCAGCCCGGAGCGGGCGAACAGCGTCAGGTCGTACGCCGACGAGACCTGGCCCGGCGCGTCGTAGCCGTCCGGCGAGACCACGTACGTGTCCAGGGCCTGCAGTTCCTCGGCGTGGTCCTGCATGTCCCTGACGGTCTGCCCGACCCCGCCGTTCATCGCGGACAGCACGTGTACGGCGTCGTTGCCCGAACGCAGGAACACCCCGAGCCACAGGTCGCGCACGGAGTAGGTGCCGCCCTCCTTTATCCCGACCACGCTGGAGCCGGCGCCCATGCCCTTGAGGTCCGCCGGCGCCACCTTGTGCCGGGTGTTCTTGGGGAAGCGGGGCAGCACGGTGTCCGCGAACAGCATCTTCAGGGTGCTCGCCGGGGGCAGCCGCCAGTGCGCGTTGTGCGCGGCGAGGATCTCGCCCGACTCGGCGTCGGAGACGATCCAGGAGCGGGCGGTGAGGCCCTTGGGCAGCACCGGGACGCCGGGGGCGAGGTCGACCTGGGTGCCCGGCTGCCCGAGCCGGACGCCGCCCACGGTCGACATCTGCGCCGGGGGAGTGGCCGTAGGGCTCGTCGAAGGGGTCGGCGCGGCGAGCGCGGCGGGCGCGGTGACGGACAGGGACAGCAGGGCGGCGGAGGTGAGCAGCAGGGATCGCCGGCCCGCCCCACCCCCGACACGGCACCGGACAGGCGACGGCGATACTGAGGGCATGAAGCTCAGCCGCCCGGTCTCCTGGTTCCTGCTCGCGTTCGGGGTGTGGTCCTGGGTCATCTGGGTCACTTTCGTCAAGAACTTGATCAAGGACAGTAGCGGGCTCGCCTTCGACGACGGTCACCCGACCGCGTACTTCTGGGTGCACCTGCTGCTGGCGGTCGTCTCCTTCGTATTGGGGACGGTCATCGGGGTCATCGGGTTGCGCGGACTGCGCGCGCTGCGCCGGAGGTCATAGCGAAGAGTCTGTGAATTCCGGCGGAGACAACGCGTCGGTAAGTTCTTCCACAACTGGTCAGAAAGCCCTTCCCCCCGGTGAAACCGGTGTGATTAGGTGAGCCGCGTCACTCAGGGGGAGTGGCCGATTCGTGCTGGGCCAGGGGTAGGGCCTTGACGGGCCCGGGGAGGGCACCACCGTGCGATCTGTTCGCATGCGGATTCTCGTGACGCTGCTCGTGCTCGCCGTCGTGGGGATCGGCGGCTGGCAGCTGTTACCGTCGCGGGAGGGCAAGAGCGGGACCATCACCGTCGGTACGACGGACGCGGTCACCGCGCTCGACCCGGCCGGCGCCTACGACGCCGGATCCTGGGCGCTGTTCAGCAATGTGTTCCAGTCGCTGCTGACGTTCGAGCCGGGCGGGGTGGAGCCGGTCCCGGACGCCGCGCGGAGCTGCGCCTTCGAGGGCGGCGGCCTGAAGACGTACCGGTGCACCCTGCGTTCCGGGATCACCTTCCCGAGCGGGCGCGAGATGACCGCCGAGGACGTGAAGTACTCCTTCGAACGGGTCAAGAAGATCGACTCCGATGTCGGCCCGGCCTCCCTGTTCGACACGCTCGGCACGGTGACCGCCGACGACGCGCACACCGTCACCTTCCACCTCTCCTCCGGGGACGCCACCTTCCCGCTGAAGGTCGCCACCGGCGCCGGCGCGATCGTGGACAGGGAGAAGTACCCGGCCGACTCCCTGCGCACGGACGCCGCCGTCGACGGCACCGGCCCGTACACCCTGACGGCGTACACCAAGGACGAGAAGGCGGACCTCGCGCCGAACAAGCGCTACAAGGGCTCTCTGGGCGGTACCGGCCGCCCGGTCGAGCTGCGCTACTACGCCGACTCCGCGAAGCTCGACCGCGCCTGGCGGGACCGGCGGATCGACGTCGCCACCCGGACCCTGCCGCCCAAGGTGCTCTCCGAGCTGAACCCGAGCGACCCCGGGCAGCGGGTCACCGAGTCCGACAGCTCCGAGACCCGCAACCTGTACCTCAACACCCGCTCCGGCTCCGCGCTGCACGATCCGCGGGTGCGCCGGGCGATGGCCTGGCTGATCGACCGCGAGCAGCTGGCCGCGACGGTCTACGACGGCACGGTCGACCCGCTGTACTCGCTGATCCCGACCGGTATCACCGGCCACACCACGTCGTTCTTCGACAACTACCCGAAGCGGAGCACCCGGAAGGCGCGGGAGCTGCTCGCCGAGGCCGGGGTGAGTCTGCCGGTGCGCTTCACCCTCGGCTACGGCATCGGCCGCGGCGCGAGCGCGGAGGAGTCCGCGGAGCTGAAGAAGCAGCTGGAGGCGAGCGGTCTGTTCGCGGTGGACCTCAAGGGCTACGAGTGGACCGACTTCCAGAAGCGCTGGGCGGCCGGGAAGATGGACGCGTGGGCGGTCGGCTGGGTGGCCGACTACCCCGACCCGGACACCTTCGGCGCCCCGCTCGTCGGCACCGGCTCCACCATGAGCACCGGGTACAGCAACAAGCTGGTCGACCATCTCATCCTGGAGAGCCGGCAGTTCGCCGACCGCAGCCGGGCCGCGAAGGACTTCGAGGACATCGAGGCGGACGTGGCCGAGGACGTCCCGCTGATCCCGCTGTGGCAGCGCAAGGAGTACGTGGTCAGCACCGAGGACGTGGGCGGGGGCCAGTACCTGACGGACGGCACGGGGGTGTTCCGGTTGTGGCGGCTGACCTGGATCTGATGGACAGCCAGGTCAGCCGTGGCCGGCTTGAAGGAGGCGGGTCACATCGAGGGTGACCTTGCCTCCGACGGACTCGGGAAGGGTGACGAGTTCGCCGGGGATGTGGATGCCGTGGTTCTTGTAGCGGTCGGCCACCGGCTCGGTGAGGAGATGGACGCGCTGGTGGTGGCGGTCGATGATGACGTACACCGGGACCTTGGCCTTGGCGTAGGAGGTGACCTTGTCGCGCAGATCCGTCCGCCAGTTACTGGAGGTGACCTCCATGACCAAGCGGAAGCAGGTGGGGTCGTAGCAGCTGTTCTCCACCAGGTGATCGCGGTAGTCGTCGTCGACCACGGACAGGTCGGGGAGGGCGTAGTCCTCCGGACCGGTGGGCAGCCACAGCCCGATTCCCGGCAGCGCTCTCACGAGGCCCAGCTGCTGGAAGGGAGCTGCGAAGAGCATCAGGGCCTCGGAGTGCGGGCCGTCCGGTGCTGGGCTCACGAGAATCTGGCCTCCGAGGATCTCGGCACGAAGGCCCGGGAGACGCTCCATGATCTGGTTCGCCTCGGCGATCTGCGACCAGTCCTCGTGGGGCCGCTCGACAGCTGCTGCGGACATCAGGTGCCTCCTATGGGCGGTGTCGAGAGCATCATCGTAGGCAGCCGGAACCCCAGGTGTCCCCTTCCCGCGCCTTCACCCGAAGGTGATCACTCCTCCCGTTTGCGCCCCGGATCCGGCAGCACCTTCGTCATCCCCGGCAGGAAGTCCGTGAACAGCTCGTGGACCTCCAGGACCAGCGGCCGTAGCACCCGGAACCGGGCCAGGGAGACACCGCGGGCCGTCAGCCGGGCCCCCCGCCGCGCCAGCCGGTAGCTGCGCTCGCGGTCCTCCGTGCGGTCGAAGACCCAGTACAGCACCAGGCCCATCTGGGACAGCCACATCAACTCCGGGAGTACGTCCCGGAGTTCGGGGGCCACCTTGGACTTGGACCCGGCCAGCACCTCCCGGTGGACGCTGACGGCCTGCTCGCGGGCGTGCTCGCTCTCCGGCGAGAAGGGGCTGAGCGGGCTGTCGGGGTCGGCGGCGTTCTTGAAGAACTGGACGGCGAACTCGTGGTACGGCCGGGCGATGTCCAGCCACGCGGTGAGCACGCCCGCGAGCCGCGCCTCCAGGTCGGTCTCCCGGTCCAGCACGTCCCGGACCGCCGCCTGGTGCTCGGCGGCGATCCGGTCGTAGAAGCCCTGGATCAGGTGTTCCTTGCCCGCGAAGTAGTAGTAGGCGTTGCCGACGGAGACCCCGGCCTCCGTGGCGATGGCCCGCATCGTCGTCTTGTCGTACCCGCGCTCCTGGAACAACCGCATCGCGGTCTCCAGGATCAGCGCACGGGTCTGCTCGGACTTGCTGCTCTGGGGGCCGGCCGCCTCGGGGCCGTCGTTCTTCTCGGGCACGGTAGAAGAGCCTAACGAGTGGCGCAGGCGGGCCCGGAGCAGGACGGCGAAGAGTAGGTCCAGCCCGTGCTGGGGTGGTACGACCAGCCGTCCGCCCGCCGGTACACCCGGCCGCCCCACTGCGTGCCCCGGGCCTGCGTCTCCCGCCACTTCGCCGCGGCGAGCACGGCCCCGCGGGCCAGCTTCGCGCCCGCCGGGGTGGCGAGCCGGTGGGCGAGCGGACGGTGCTCGCGCAGGGCCCACAGGACGACGATCCAGGCGCGCGAGCCCTGGTAGACCTGCCCGGAGTCGCCGACGGCGGTGACCTCGTCGAGGGTGGCGGCGTGGTCGAGTCCCGGGAAGCGGGCGCGGGCCTCGGCCGAGCCGGCCGGCACCAGCTCCAGCGGCACCAGCTGCGACTGCCGGGCCAGCCAGCCGCGCAGATGGGTGCACAGGGCGCACTCGGCGTCGTACAGGACGGTCAGCCCCCGGACCGGGGTGCCCGCGGCACCCCGGCCCTCCGTGACGGTCACGGCGGTCATGCCGGTCACGCCCCGGCCGTCGGCGCGATCCACTCCTGCGGGGTGACCGGGGGCAGCTGCTCCCGCTCCATGATCCCGCGCCGGCGGATCCGGTTGAGCACGTACACGTTGCCCAGGTGCATCACGCCGAGCACCAGCAGGACCACGCCCAGCTTGGTCGACAGGGCCTCGAAGATGCCGCGGGTGTCCTCGATCGTCTCGTCGTCCCCCAGGTACAGCGCCACGAAACCGAGGTTGACCAGGTAGAAGCCGACCACCAGGAGGTGGTTGACGGCGTCCGCGAGCTTCTCGTTGCCGCGCAGGACGTCGGCCAGGAAGATCCGGCCGTTCCGGCTGAGCGTGCGCGCCACCCAGACGGTCAGCGCGATGCTGACGACCAGGTAGATGACGTAGGCGATGACGGTGCGGTCCATGCCCCACCCCTTCTTGAACGCGTTCAAAACGCTGACAGGGATGACTGTAGACCTATTTTTGAACGTGTTCAACTCAAGGATGGGATCACGGGTGGGGTCAGCCTCTGCGGCCCAGCGCCGGGCGCTTGGTGTAGTCCGTGAAGCCGAGGATGTTCCCCCAGGGATCGGCGATCTCCACGGCCCAGCCGGTGGCCGCCTGGAGGATCTCGTCCAGCGGCTCGATGCCCGCGGCGGCCAGCTCCCGTGCCGCCACCCGCGCGTCCGGCACCTCCAGCCAGAGCCGCGGCGAGGGCCAGTGCGGCGGCCGGTGCCGCAGCCCCTCCTCGGCGCGCAGCAGGATGCCGGGCGTCTCCCCGCCGACCTTCAGCAGTGCGATCCCGGCCTCGTCGAACCGGAATCCCACGGCGAACCCGGCCCGTTCGTAGAAGGCGACCGCCTCACCCAGGTCGCCGACGGGGAGCAGCACGTTGTCGAAGCCGAGCAGTTCGTACGACTCTTCGTCTGACATGTCGTCAGATTAGGAGCCTCGGTCCCCGGAAGCGAGGAGCCCCACCGGAGCGGACTCCGGTGGGGCTCTGCGGCGGACGTGTCAGTGGCTCACTGCGGGAAGCCGGGGTCGAGTTCGGTCTGTGCGGCGCCGCTGGTCGTGATCCCGGCGGCAGTCGCCCGGAGCAGGACGCTCGGATAGCTGAGCTGGCCCGACATCAGCAGGTCCGCGTCGCCGTCCCGGTCGAAGTCGCGCAGCCGGACGTACAGGCCGAGCATCTCGTACTCGGTGGGGCTGCCGGGTACGCCCGCCGTGGCGCGGGTGAACCACTGCGAGCCGGTGCCGGTGAGGCCGTGCGGGCCGCCCCTGAGGACGTGGACCCCGCCCGCGGTCTTGACCGTGCCGACCTTCTCCTCGGTCACGCCCACCGCGAGGTCCGGGTAACCGTCGCGGTTGGTGTCGCCGGCGGAGAGGGCGGAGCCGAAGCCGTCGTGCGCCGTGGCGGCGGTGGCCACACCCGACGTCGACTGGGTCAGGCGGTACGAGGTGGTCGGGCCGGTCGAGCCGCCGCGCAGGACGACGACGGAGCCCGCGCCCTTGTTGTACCGGGTGTCGCCGACGGCCAGGTCCCCGTAGCCGTTCTTGTCGAAGTCGGCGATGACTCCGGTCGGCCCGTAGTCCGGCGACGTGGCGTTGTACGTCGTGAACTTGCCCGACGTGACGGTGGTGCCGCCGCGCAGGAACCAGGCGGCCTGGGTCATCTTGTCGTTCTTGTAGCCCTGGCCGAGGACGTACAGGTCCGTCGCCCTGTCCTTGGTGACCTTTCCGGCGACGAGAGCGGTCGGTTCCAGGACGTCGTCGGGGCCGGGGCTCCGCGTGTGCTTGGTTACCTGGCCCGTCGTGCCGGTCTGGGAGAAGCCGCCGCGGTAGATGAAGACGGTGTCCACGCCGTTGGCGACCGCCAGGTCGGCCTTTCCGTCGCCGTTGAAGTCGCCGCTCGCGAGGGCCGCGCCGAACCCGTGGTCGGCGTGGGCGGTGGCGGGGATCCGCGTGGCCTTCGTGCCCAGGCCGGACCTGGCGCCCCACAGGATGGTGACCGCGCCCGCCCCGGCCTTCGTACCCACCTTCTCGCTGCGGTCCGCGACCGCGAGGTCGGCGTATCCGTCGCGGTTGAAGTCCGCGTTGGCGAGCTGGTCGCCGAACCCGTCGGCGTACCCCCCGGCATCGCCGGACTTCCCGGGGATGCCGGCGCTGTCCTGGGTGAACGTCTTCGTCGTGGCGCCGGGGCCCGTCGCCGTACCGTACGTGACGTTGACCTCGCCGGCCCAGCCGGACGCGTAGTCCCGGTAACCGTCGCCGTTGAAGTCGTCGGCGTACTTGGCGGGGGTCGCCGCGGCCGCCGTACCGGCCGTGAAGGCCAGCAGCCCGCCGGTGAGCGAAAGAGCCGCGGCCGTCGCCACGGCGAGCTTTCTGTGCGTGCGCATGTGTCTCCTTGATCGCGTACACAGGAGACACCCGAGGGCGGGGAAGAGTTGTACGGCGCGGGCCCCGCCCCCGGTGCGCGACCGGAGACGGGGCCCGATGAGCCGTAGCCGTACGGCGGATCAGTAGCGACGCGTGATCAGCGCGCGCTTGACCTCCTGGATCGCCTTCGTGACCTCGATACCGCGCGGGCAGGCGTCCGTGCAGTTGAAGGTCGTGCGGCAGCGCCACACGCCGTCGCGGTCGTTGAGGATCTCCAGGCGCTGCTCGCCCGCCTCGTCCCGGCTGTCGAAGATGAAGCGGTGGGCGTTCACGATCGCGGCCGGACCGAAGTACTGGCCGTCGTTCCAGAACACCGGGCAGGAGGACGTGCAGGCCGCGCAGAGGATGCACTTCGTCGTGTCGTCGAAGCGCTCGCGGTCCTCGGCGGACTGCAGCCGCTCACGCGTGGGCTCGTTCGTGTCCTTCGTGATGAGGAAGGGCATGACGTCCCGGTACGCCTGGAAGAACGGCTCCATGTCCACGACCAGGTCCTTCAGGACCGTCAGGCCCTTGATGGGCTCGATCGTGATCGGCTTCTCGGGGTTGATGTCCTTGATCAGCGTCTTGCAGGCAAGACGGTTCTTGCCGTTGATCCGCATCGCGTCCGAGCCGCAGATGCCGTGCGCGCACGACCGGCGGAAGGTGAGGGTGCCGTCGACGTCCCACTTGATCTTGTGGAGGCCGTCGAGCACACGCTCCTTGGGGTCGATCTCCAGCTGGAAGTCTTCCCAGGTGGCCTCCGCCGAGACCTCCGGGTTGAACCGGCGGACGCGGAAGGTGACCGTGATGTAGGGGGAGTCGGCGAAGCCGGGCTCGGGCTGGCCGGCCGCGTCCGCCTTGTCCAGAACAGGGGTAGCCATCAGTACTTACGCTCCATCGGCTGGTAGCGGGTCTGGACGACCGGCTTGTAGTCGAGACGGACGGTTTCCGAGCCGTCGGCGCCGACCTCGCGGTACGCCATGGTGTGGCGCATGAAGTTGACGTCGTCGCGGTTCGGGTAGTCCTCGCGGTAGTGGCCGCCGCGGGACTCCTTGCGGGCGAGGGCCGAGACCGCCATGACCTCGGCCAGGTCGAGCAGGTTGCCCAGCTCGATCGCCTCCAGCAGGTCCGTGTTGAACCGCTTGCCCTTGTCCTGGATCGCGACGTTCCGGTAGCGCTCGCGCAGCTCGGCGATCTTCTCGACCGCCGTCTTGATCGTCTGCTCGGTGCGGAACACCATGACGTTGGCGTCCATGGTCTCCTGCAGCTCACGGCGGATCTGGGCCACCCGCTCGTTGCCGGTGGAGGTGCGCAGCCGCTCGATCTGCTCGACGACGAAGGACGCCGGGTTCTCCGGCAGCTCGACGAAGTCGGCCTTGTCGGAGTACTCGGCGGCGGCGATGCCGGCGCGCCGGCCGAACACGTTGATGTCCAGCAGCGAGTTGGTGCCCAGGCGGTTGGCGCCGTGCACCGACACGCAGGCCACCTCGCCGGCGGCGTACAGGCCGGGGACGACCGTCGTGTTGTCCGCCAGGACCTCACCCTCGACGTTGGTCGGGATGCCGCCCATCGCGTAGTGCGCGGTCGGCTGGATCGGGATCGGGTCCGTGTAGGGCTCGATGCCGAGGTAGGTGCGGGCGAACTCCGTGATGTCGGGCAGCTTGGCGTCCAGCTGCTCCGGCGGGAGGTGCGTCAGGTCGAGGTAGACGTGGTCGCCCTCGGGACCGCAGCCGCGGCCCTCGCGGATCTCCGTGTAGATGGAGCGGGAGACGACGTCACGGGACGCGAGGTCCTTCATGACCGGCGCGTACTTCTCCATGAAGCGCTCGCCGTCCTTGTTGCGGAGGATGCCGCCCTCACCACGGGCGCCCTCCGTCAGCAGGATGCCCATGCGCCAGATGCCGGTCGGGTGGAACTGGAAGAACTCCATGTCCTCCAGCGGCAGACCGCGGCGGTAGACGGCGGCCTGGCCGTCACCGGTCAGCGTGTGGGCGTTGGACGTCACCTTGAAGAACTTGCCGGTGCCGCCGGAGGCGTAGATGACCGCCTTCGCCTGGAAGATGTGGATCTCACCGGTGGCCAGCTCGTAGGCGACCACACCGGCGGAGTGCTTGACCCCGTCGACCTCGGTGATCAGCTGGTCCAGGACGTAGAACTCGTTGAAGAACTCCACGCCCTCCTTGACGCAGTTCTGGTACAGCGTCTGGAGGATCATGTGGCCGGTGCGGTCGGCCGCGTAGCAGGACCGGCGGACCGGGGCCTCGCCGTGGTTGCGGGAGTGACCGCCGAAGCGGCGCTGGTCGATCGTCCCGTCGGGCGTCCGGTTGAACGGCAGGCCCATCTTCTCCAGGTCGAGGACGGCGTCGATGGCCTCCTTCGCCAGGATCTCGGCGGCGTCCTGGTCGACCAGGTAGTCACCGCCCTTGACCGTGTCGAAGGTGTGCCACTCCCAGTTGTCCTCCTCCACGTTGGCGAGCGCGGCGGCCATGCCGCCCTGCGCGGCGCCCGTGTGGGAGCGGGTGGGGTAGAGCTTGGTCAGCACGGCGGTGCGGCTGCGCTTCGTCGCCTCGATGGCCGCGCGCATGCCGGCGCCGCCGGCGCCGACGATGACGGTGTCGTACTTGTGGATCTTCATGATTCTCGCAGCCCCGTGCCTAGCGGATGTTCGGGTCGAAGGTGAAGATCACCAGCGTGCCCAGCAGGATGGTGAACACCGTGGCCGTGTAGAGCAGAGCCTTCAGCCACAGCCGGGTGTTCGGCCGCTCGGCGTAGTCGTTGATGACCGTGCGCAGACCGTTGGCGCCGTGCAGCATCGCCAGCCACAGCATCACCAGGTCCCAGACCTGCCAGAACGGGGACGCCCAGCGGCCGGCCACGAAGGCGAAGCCGATCTTGGAGACGCCGCCGTCCAGCACCAGCTGGATGAGCAGGTGGCCGAGGACGAGGACGACCAGCACGATGCCGGACAGGCGCATGAACAGCCAGGCCGCCATCTCGAAGTTGCCCCGGGTGGACCGGGGGGTCTTCTTGGTGCGCTTGCGCGGCGCCTCGATGAGCGGGGCCGGGTTGTCGACGGTGTAGACGGGGGCGCCCTCGACGGGGCCGACTCCGGACGCGGTGGTTTCAGTCGTGGACATGGGCGTCAGCTCCCGAACAGAACACGAGCGGCGTGGCCGAGGACGGGGTAGATCGCCCCCGCCATCAGGACGACCCAGATGCCGACGACGGTCCAGAGCATCTGCTTCTGGTAGCGCGGGCCCTTCGACCAGAAGTCGACGGCGATGACGCGCAGGCCGTTGAGCGCGTGGAAGAGGATGGCGGCGACGAGGCCGTACTCCAGCAGCGCGACGATCGGCGTCTTGTACGTGGCTACGACCTTGTCGTAGTCCTCGGGGGAGACACGCACGAGAGCGGTGTCCAGCACGTGAACGAACAGGAAGAAGAAGATGAGGACGCCGGTGACTCGGTGAGCCACCCAGGACCACATTCCTTCCCGGCCGCGGTACAGCGTTCCAGCCGGCACGGAAGAACCCTCCGGGAGCGGGGACTAGGGCCGCGCCGGCTTCACTGTCGGTCGGGCCCGGCCGGGTACGGTCCACCGGCCCTCTGCATCGTAGCGAGGCGCTGCGCTGTGCTTTACGGGGGGCCTACCTGTGTGATCAAAGTGGCATCCGATGGGCTATTGCAGTGCGGCTACTGGGGTGGTGTGTCCCGTTATCTGCCGGGTGTGGGTGCGTTGTGGCTGGTCGTGCAGTTCCTCGCGCCCCTGAGGTGGGCCAGGAGCCGTCCTCTCGCAAGGCGCCGCAGCTCCTCCGCCGCCACCACCCGTTCCTCCTCCGGATCGTTCGCCAATCGTGATCGGATCGCTTCGAGGATGTGGTCGATGACCTCGTCCCGGGGGACGTCACCCGGATAGATGACGAACGCGTGTCCGAATCGGGCCTCGTAGGCCGCGTGGGCCGCGCTCAGGGCCATGTGGGCCGCCGAGTAGGTGTCCTCGGGAAGCTCGGGGAGGGACTCACCGGCCAGGGCCTCCGCCAGGTCGGCCGGTGCGAGGTCGTACGCCGCCTCGTCCGCCGCCGCCAGCAGGGAGTCCAGGTCCGGGTAGGGGCGGTGGTCGGCGACCCGGCGGGACCAGCGCAGGCTGTGCAGGCAGTGCAGGAGAAGGGTGCGCGCCTCGTCGGCGGTGGCCGTGTTGAAGGCGTCGAGAGGCCGGGGGAGGTACGGCATGCGGTGGGCGGGCAGCGTGGGTCCTCGCGTCACATGGGGTGTGGCAGGGGATGCTGTGAAAGGTGTGTCGTCAGGTTATCGAGAGTGGTCACGCTGTGTCCGATGGATGCCTGAAATTCACCCGAACGGGAGAGTTTCGGAGCGTCGGGGTGACAGGTGAGTACGCGTGTGGTCGTACGTTGGCGGGGTGACCCAGCACAGCCACAGGCGTCGGGGCTCGGCGCGGCAGGTGATTCGGAAGCGGACGGTGGTGGCCGCCGCGGTCGTCGGGACGGTCGCGCTCGGCACCGGCGTCGGCGTGTGGGCCTCGTCGGACGGGAGCGACGGGAAGCCCGGGGGAGGCGCGCGGCAGTCGTCGTCCGGCCGGGCGGCCGGCACCGGCGACCCGGGAGAAGCGGGCACGGCGTCGCCGAGTCCCCGTCCGACCCGGTCGTATCCGCTGTCGCGGGCGCCGCGGACGATACCCGCGGTGCGCTCCCACACCCCGGCGCGCGGGCCCGGCTGGCAGCCCCGGCGGGGTGAGCGGGTGGTGGTGAGCGATGCCGGCCTGGCCGACGAGGGGCGGCTGCTGGCCGGGGAGCTGGGGCTGACCTACGCGGGCGAGAAGAACGACGTGCGGGCGGGCGACGTCCGGCTCGCGCTCGGCGGCGCGGGCAGGAACCCGGAGTCGTACACCATGACCGTCCGCGGCGGGCGGGTCGAGATCAGCGGGCCCGGCGAGGGCGGCGTCTTCTACGGCACCCGCACCCTGAAGCAGGAGGTCCACGGCGGCGGCACGGCCCCGGAGGGGGTCGTCCGGGACGAGCCGGCCAAGCCGGTGCGCGGGTTCATGCTGGACATCGCGCGCAAGCCGTTCAGCGAGTCCTGGATCGCGGACCGCATACGAGAACTGGGCGACCTGAAGTACAACGAGCTGGGGCTGCACTTCTCGGACGACCAGGCCTTCCGGATCGAGTCCAGCAGCCACCCCGAGATCGTCTCCCCGGACCATCTGACCAAGGCGCAGGTCAGGAGGATCGTGGACCTGGCGGCCTCCCGGCACATCACCGTCGTGCCCGAGATCGACTCGCCCGGCCACCTGGGCGCCGTCCTCGCCGCCCACCCGGACCTGCAGCTGCGCAATGTGAACGGGGTCGCGACGCGGGGCGCCATCGACATCTCCAAGGACGCCTCCGCGAAGATCGTCGACGATCTGCTGAACGAGTACGCCGGCCTCTTCACCGGCGGCCAGTGGCACCTCGGCGGCGACGAGTACCAGGCGCTGACCGTGAAGAACCCGCAGGCCTCCTATCCGCAGCTGGCCGCCGCGGCCCGGCGCAAGTACGGCTCCGCGGGCAGTGTCGCCGACCTCGCCACCGGCTGGCTGAACGACCGCGCCGCCACCGTGCGCGCCCACCACCGGACCCTGCGCGCCTGGAACGACGGCTTCTTCCGGAACACCTCCGTCCAGCCCGCCGAGGACCTCCGCGTCGCCTACTGGACCGGCAAGGAGATCGGCGCCCGGCAGCCGGTGGAGTACCTGGGCGCCGGCCGCAAGATGATCAACTACAACGACGAGTTCCTCTACTACGTGCTCGGGCAGCCGCAGACCTTCGTCTACCCGACCGGGCAGCGCATCTACGAGCAGTGGAACCCGCGGGTGCTGCGCGGCACGACCGCCGTGCCGGCCCGCTACGACGGGCAGATCCTCGGCGGATCGTTCGCGGTGTGGTGCGACCTCGCGGGCTCCCAGACGCCGCGGCAGATCGCCGCGGGCATCCGGATGCCGCTGCGGGCCACCGTGCAGAAGTTGTGGGACCCGGGCAGGCCCGCGCTGTCCTGGGCGGACTTCCGGAAGCTGGCGGACCGGCTGGGCTGAGAAACCGAAGAGAGTACGGCGGGGCCGAGCAACCGAGGAGACGTACGGCAGAGACGTACGGCGGGGGCCGGGAAACCGAATGGACGTGCGGCGGCGTCCGACCGTATGTTCCGGTGTTCGCGCGTCCGGCTCGGGGGGAGTGGCGCGCCGCCTCAGCTCACTTCTTCCCGGGGGAACTCCGTCATGACCTCGCCCATGCCCGCACCGCCGTACGCCGCCCCGCCCGGCCCCTGGCTGCGCTCACCGGCCGGGCTCGGCCGGGCCACCGCCGTCCTGCTCGGGCTCGTCAGCGCCACCGACCTGTTCGCCTGCTACGCGGACCTGCTGGAGATGAACGTCGCCGGCGACATCGTCGACGGCGCCATCGGCGCCGACGTGGTCGACCGGGCCGACCACGCCGACGCGCTCTACGGCACCGCCGGCATCGCCCAGGGGACGGCGCTGGTGGCCACGGCCGTCGTCTACCTGTGCTGGCTGTGGCGGGTGCGGGTGAACGCCGAGGTGTTCGACGCCTCCCGGCACAGCAAGAAGCGCGGCTGGACGATCGGCGCCTGGTTCGTCCCGGTCGTGAACCTGTGGTTCCCGCGCCGGATCGTCCTGGACTGCTGGAACGCCAGCGCTCCCTGGGGCGAGCGGGAGCGGTCCGGGCTGGTCAACGCCTGGTGGACGGTGTGGCTCGCCAGCCTCTGCGTGGACCGGGTCGCGTACACCAGGTGGGACCGCGCGGAGACGGCGCCCGAACTGCGCGACGCCGCCCGGGTGATGCTGTTCTCCGACGCGTTCGACATCGTGGCCGCCGTCCTCGCCGTCGTGGTGGTCGTCCAGCTGACCCGTCTGCAGGAGCGCAAGGTCCTCTCCGGCGAGCTGCCGGGGCCGGCCCTTGGCTGAAAACCCGTCACTGTGACACTCCCGCGCCGTCGCACGCAGTAAGGGGAAGTGCGGGCTCCGTACCGGTCGGTGCCCTGGCAAGGGAGACATTCATGAGCCTGGTGGAACTGATCGCACAGGCCGACGAACGCGGACTGGCCGCCAGCGGGTTGGCTTGTTTGGATCGGTGTCTGCCGCTGCTCGGCGGCGACGACGAGCTGCTGCGACCGCTGTGGGCCAGCCTGGCCGACGGCTCCGACTGGGCCGGGAGGCTGGAGGAGGCGCGCGGCGCGCTGGGCCCGGCGGTCTCCGCGGGCGACGAGGCCGCGCTGCTCGCCCACCGCATGCTGGAGTCGGCCCCCGCCGAGCGCACCGCCGGCGCGGTACGGCCCTGGGCCGACGCCTGCTCGGTCGCCTCGCTGCGCATCCACCGGCTGCTCGACCCCGCCGCGGACGGCGGCTCGGCCCCGGACGGTCTCCACGCCGGGCGCGCGGGCGACACCGCGGACCTGCCCCCGCTCGTCGCCGCCGAGCTGCGCCGCCAGGCCGCGGTCCTGGAACTCCTCGCGGGCCACGGCGCGCAGGGGCTGCGCGGGGCCCTGGAGGTGTCGGTGGAGGGCCGCCGGGTGCTGCGCGCGGTGGTCTCCCGCCGGGCGCGCAGCGCCGCGGAACCCGGAGAGTGAGGGGTTCCTGTGATGCTCCCGTGGGGGACGTGGTGCGGTCCTGCGCCGGTTGGCCAAACGTCGGAGAAACGTTTCGAAAGCCCGTGACGGAACCGCGCCCCGGCTCGCTCTTCCCTATGTGACAGCCGAACTGACAGCCCAGGTGACAGCCCGGTACGGGACAGCCCAGCAGGAGACCAGGCCGCACGCCGCCGCGAAGCCCGTGCGGTGGGCGGCGGACGCGGTGGCGACGATGCGCGAGGGCGCGCGGGTGCGGCTCGACTACTCGGCGCAGAGCCTGTGGCGGGTGGACCGGATGATCGAGGAGATACGCCGTGAGGAGCCGCCGTACGCGGCCGTCGAGACCGTGCTGCGCGGCTTCGGCGCCTACGCCGGCGAGGTGATCGTCCGCCAGGCCGGCGCCGAGTGGTGGGCGACCGGCGGCGAGCACTGGGTGCGCACTCCCGACGGCCGGCTGTGGGACCCCATGGAGGAGGCCCGCCGCTGCTACGGCGGCCACGGCTCGCTCCGGCTGCTGTGCCGGGACGCGACCGGCTCCGCCTGACCGGCTCCGCCCGGCTGTGACACTTCCGTCGGGGGCGACGCTGATGATCGTGGAGGGCGGGGACACGGCCGGAGCGTGTCGCACCGTGAGGCAAGCGCCACGCAGTGGCCAGGAACTCGGCACGAACGAGGACGGTCTTGGGCCAGGGAGGGGAACCCCGCCGCCCGCAACCGCGGGACGGGGAGCTGGGCGCGGCCGTCGCGCGGGCCCAGGACGGTGACGAGACCGCCTTCGCGGTGGCCTACCGGATCGTGCAGCCCGGCCTGCTGGGCTATCTGCGCGGGATCGTCGGCGAGGACGCGGAGGACGTCGCCTCCGAGGCATGGCTCGAGATCGCGCGCGACCTCGGCCGGTTCCGGGGCGACGGCGCCGGGTTCCGCGGCTGGACCGCGACCATCGCCCGGCACCGCGCGCTGGACCATCTGCGCCGGCAGCGGGTACGGCCCCGGGCCGCGCAGCTCGAACAGGACGCCCTGGAACTGCCCGGCCGGCACAGCACCCAGGACCAGGCCCTGGAGTCGCTCTCCACCGCACGCGCGCTGGAACTGGTGCGCGCGCTGCCCCGGGACCAGGCCGAGGCGGTGCTGCTCCGGGTGGTCGTCGGTCTCGACGGCCCGGCCACCGCCCGCGTCCTCGGCAAACGCCCCGGCGCCGTCCGCACGGCCGCGTACCGGGGCCTGCGCCGCCTGGCCCGCCAACTCGGCGCCCACGCCGGAGGGGACGGGACCACCGACGGTGTGACGGATGCCGACCCCCCGACGCTGGGTGAGTCGAGGTGAACGGCACCGGGCGCGGGACGTATGTAAGGGCGTGGGGCGCCCCGGCCGCGCAGACGTACGGGGCTTCGGCGGCCGGCAGGTGTACGGGCACGGGCCCGCGGGGCCATGGGCGCGGGCCGCGCGCGGGCGGGTCGGCGTACGGGATTCCGGGTGGGCCGGGTGAGGACGGGAACGGACATGGGTGAACGGCACAGCGGCGACGGGCTGCCCGGCCGCCGGCGCGCGCACCCTGACGGCACCGTCGCCGCGCCGGAACGGGCCGACGCGTCCGGCGGGGTCTTCGAACTGGAGTCGCGGCTCGGCGCGGCACTGCGCGCCGGGAAGGTCGACCCCGAGGCCGAGCGCAGCGCCGTGGCGGCCTTCCGCGCCGCCCGCGAGGCGGGGGCGCACGACGCGCGGACCCGGGCGCGGGACGACTGGCGGCCCGGGCGGCCGGGCCGTGCCCGCCGCCCGCTGCGGACCACGCTCTCCCTGGTGCTCGCGAGCCTCACCATGGGCGGGGTCGCCGTCGCGGCGATCGGTTCCGCCCGGTCCGGCACGGACGACGGCCCGACCGCCACCCGGTCCCCGCGCCCGTCGGCGAGTGCACCGGCGGCCCCGGCCGGCCCCGCGGCCGACGGCCGGGAAGCCGGGCCCGCGGACACCGGTTCCGCCGGACGCTCCGCGCATCCCGCGGGCGGCCCGGCCACCGCCCGGGACACCCTCGCCCACTGCCGTACCTACGTACGGGCCGGGGACCGCGGCGGCGCCCTGGAGGCGACGGCCTGGCAGCGGCTCGTCACGGCGGCGGGCGGCACCGGGAAGGTCGCGGCCTACTGCGCCGCCCGACTGGCGCACGCACCGGGCAAGAACACCGACAAGCCGGACAACTCCGGCGACGGCGGCAGGAGCGCGAACGAAGGCGGCGGCAAGGGAACGCCGACCGGTGGCGCGTCGACCGGCGGGACCTCGAACGGCGGGAATCCGACCGGCGGAGACCCGGCCGACGGGAATGCGACCGGCGGGAATCCGGCCGCCGGGAAGTCCAGCGGCGGCAAGCGCTAGGCATCGGCCGACGGCCCCCGAAAGCAACGGCCGGGGCCGCCACCCCCCACAGGAGAGGCCCCGGCCGTCGCGCGGACGGGCCGCGCGCGGCCCGTACTTCCTTCAGCGCCGTGAGTGCGGTTTCTGTCACACCCCGCCACGCCCGGATCTCACCCTGCGCACATCCGAACCCGGTCACGAGTTAGTTGCATCTTCTACGGACATGGACGAGCAGCGCTTTAACGCCGTAACGTGCCTTTCGCGCCGACAGAAGACAGGCGTAAAGGGAGTACGGTGCTGGGGGACGACGCGGAGCTGACCGCCGCGGTGCGTGCGGCACAGATCGGGGACGAGACCGCGTTCCGTACGGTGTACCGCGCGGTGCATCCCCGGCTGCTCGGATACGTACGCACACTGGTCGGCGACCCGGACGCCGAGGACGTCACGTCCGAGGCATGGCTGCAGATCGCCCGCGATCTCGACCGGTTCAGCGGCGACGCCGACCGGTTCCGCGGCTGGGCCGCCCGGATCGCCCGCAACCGCGCCCTGGACCACATCCGCATGCGAGGCCGCCGGCCCGCGATAGGCGGCGACGAGACCGAGCTGACCGGCCGGGCCGCCGAGTCCGACACGGCCGGCGAGGCCATCGAGGCCCTGGCCACCGACAGCACCCTCTCCCTGATCGCCCGGCTCCCGCAGGACCAGGCCGAGGCGGTCGTCCTACGCGTGGTCGTGGGCCTGGACGCCAAGACCGCGGCCGAGACGCTCGGCAAACGCGCGGGTGCCGTCCGTACCGCCGCGCACCGCGGTCTGAAGCGGCTCGCGGAGCTGATCGGCGCCGATCCGGAATCGGCGGGCGGACTCGACGCACTCCCGCCGCAAAGAGAACCGCGCCGCCGCGCGGTGACGTCCGCCACTGTGACGCATACGCGTGCGCGGACGCAGAAGGACATGTGATGGCCGACGAGCAGGACAAGTGGCTGAACCGTGAGACGGCGGAACGCCTGTTGCGCGGAGAGCCGCTGGAAGCCGTCGACCCCTCCGCACGTGACCAGGCCGAACGCCTCTACCGGACCCTCGGCGCGCTGTCCGCGGCGACGGCCCCCGCCACCGGCGAACTCCCCGGCGAAGAGGCCGCCCTGGCCGCGTTCCGCAAGGCCCGTGAGGCCGCCGAGGCGGAGCGCACCGCAGCCGCCCACGCCACCGCCGCCCCCCGCACCCCGGCACCCGGCCCCGACGCGGGCCTGGTCCGCATCGGACCCCGGACCCGTACCGGAATCCAGGCCCGGCGTCCCCGCTGGGCCCGCCCGGTGCGCCTGGCCCTCGCCGCCGCGGTGGCCGCGGGCACGCTCGGCGGGGTCGCCGTGGCCGCCGGCAGCGGGGTGCTGCCCACGCCGTTCGCCGACGACCACCCCCGCCCCGGCGCGTCCGCCGGCACGGACTCCGGGCAGCCGCTCGTCTCCCCGTCCCCGACGGCCACACCGGGCGGCGGGACGGGTACGGGCACGCCGGACGGCGGCGCGGAGGAGCGCCGGGGCTCCGGCTCCGACGAGGCCGCCGGGCAGGACGACACCGGCCGCGGCACCGTGCCCGGCACCGGATCCCCCTCCGCGACACCCGGCCCCGGGTGGCTCGGCGCCGCCGCGGCCTGCCGTGCCCTGCGCGACGGCAAGGACCTGGACGCCGGCCGCAGGCGCGCGCTGGATCACCTGGCGGGCGGCTCCGCCCGGGTGACCAAGTACTGCAAGGTCCTGCTGGCCACCGGCGACTCCGGCACCGCGAACGGCGGCACGGCCGGGAACACCGGCGACGGCGGCCAGGGCGGCCAGGGCAAGGACAAGGGCGGAGACGGGGACAAGGACAAGGGCAAAGGCGGGGACGGGGACAAGGACAAGGGCGACGGCCAGGGCAAGGGGAACGGCGGGGGCAAGGGCGCCGACGGCCCGGCCCGCCCGGGCCACGGCCACGGCGGCCGGCGTCACGGCGGCGCCGCGCCCGCTCCCTCCGCCTTCGCCCCGGAACCCGGCCGGCCGGGTTCCGGGAACCAGTCGGCCCCGTCCCCGAGCCCGTCGTACACAACCCTCTGACCTGCGGTTCTGTGCGGCGGGAAAATTTTTCGGGCCGAGGTGTGACGTTTCTGGAGCCCACGACGCAGTACTGAGTGAGCCGACTGGTCATCGGCCGTCGCACTGAGCCGGGGTTCCCCCCGTACCTACGGCTCGTGCACCCGGCGCGGGCGGGACACGTTCCCCCGGTCCCGCCCGCGCCCCGCTCCTCACCAGGAGACGACGACCTTGTCGCCGGTCCGCACCTGGGCGAAGAGCCGGGCGATCGCCGCCTCGTCCCGGACGTTCACGCACCCGTGCGAGCCGCCCGCGTAGCCGCGCGCCGCGAAGTCGTACGAGTAGTGCACCGCCTGGCCACCGCTGAAGAACATCGCGTACGGCATCGGCGAGTCATAGAGGGTCGACACATGGTGCCGTGACTTCCAGTAGATGGAGAACACACCCTCGCGGGTCGGGGTGTACTGCGTGCCGAACCGTACGGCCATCGTGGACAGGGTCCGTCCGTCGACCATCCAGCGCAGCGTCCGGCTGGTCTTGCTGATGCACAGCACCCGCCCGGTCAGGCAGCGCGGATCCGGCGCGGCGGCCGGCTGACCGCCCATCGGATACAGCTCCCAGGTGCCCGGCCGACGTGTCATCGCCACCAGCCGCCGCCAGGTCTCGGCGTCCGTCGCGCCGGTCCGCGGCAGCCCGCGCCTGCCCTGGAAGCCCCGGACCGCCCGCTCGGTCGCGTCGCCGTACCACCCCGTCGGCGCCTGGGCCAGCCAGGCCACCTGGCGCAGCCGCGCCTGCAGCTCCCGCACGGCCGGCCCGCTGTCCCCGCGCGACCACAGCACACGTGGCGATGGTGTGGCGGCGGACGCGGCCGGTGCCGGAGTCCGGGCGGGCGCGGGACCACGGCTCTCGGGCAACCGCACCCGCGCCGGCGGACCGTTCCTCCCGTCGGCGTCCGGCGGCTGCACGGTGCACCCGCAGAGCACGGCAAGCGCGGCGGTCGAGGCGAGCAGGACGGCAGGTCTCCCCGGGATCCTCATGCCGGGGATGCTTCCCGTGTGACCGGCGCCGGACTCCGGGGCATGGTGAGGAGTACCGGTCGCAACCGGTCGTCCTGCGGAGGCATCCATGGCACATGAGTCGGAGTCGGGCCTGCCGATCGAGCCGGTCTACGGGCCGGCCGACCTGTCCGGCTGGGACCCGGACGGGAAGCTGGGCGAGCCGGGCGCGTACCCGTTCACCCGTGGCGTGTACCCGACGATGTACACCGGCCGTCCCTGGACCATGCGCCAGTACGCGGGCTTCGGCACGGCCGCCGAGTCCAACGCCCGCTACCGCCGGCTGATCGCCCACGGCACCACCGGCCTGTCCGTCGCCTTCGACCTGCCCACCCAGATGGGCCACGACTCCGACGCGCCCCTCGCGCACGGCGAGGTCGGCAAGGTGGGCGTCGCGATCGACTCGGTCGAGGACATGCGGATCCTCTTCGACGGCATCCCGCTGGACCAGGTCTCCACGTCGATGACGATCAACGCGCCCGCCGCCCTTCTCCTCCTCCTCTACCAGCTGGTGGCGGAGGAGCAGGGCGTCCCGGCTGACCGCCTGACCGGCACCGTCCAGAACGACGTCCTGAAGGAGTACATCGCGCGGGGGACGTACATCTTCCCGCCGAAGCCCTCCCTGCGGCTGACGGCGGACATCTTCCGGTACTGCACCGCCGAGATCCCGAAGTGGAACACGATCTCGATCTCCGGCTACCACATGGCCGAGGCGGGCGCGTCCCCCGCGCAGGAGATCGCCTTCACCCTCGCCGACGGCATCGAGTACGTCCGTACGGCGCTCGCGGCGGGCATGGACGTCGACGACTTCGCGCCGCGCCTGTCCTTCTTCTTCGTGGCCCGTACGACGCTGCTGGAGGAGGTCGCCAAGTTCCGTGCGGCGCGGCGGATCTGGGCGCGGGTGATGCGGGAGGACTTCGGCGCCCGGAACCCGAAGTCCTGGATGCTGCGCTTCCACACCCAGACGGCGGGGGTCCAGCTGACGGCCCAGCAGCCGGAGGTGAACCTGGTCCGGGTGGCCGTCCAGGCCCTGGGCGCGGTGCTCGGCGGCACGCAGTCCCTGCACACCAACTCCTTCGACGAGGCGATCGCGCTGCCGACGGACAAGAGCGCGCGGCTCGCGCTGCGGACGCAGCAGGTGCTGGCGTACGAGACGGACGTGACGGCGACGGTCGACCCGTTCGCGGGTTCGTACGCGGTCGAGAAGCTGACCGACGAGGTCGAGGCAGCCGCGCTGGACCTGATGCGCCGGGTCGAGGACCTCGGCGGCGCCGAGGCGGCGATCGAGCGGGGCTTCCAGAAGGCCGAGATCGAGCGCAACGCCTACCGCATCGCCCAGGAGACGGAGTCCGGGGAGCGGGTGGTCGTGGGTGTCAACCGCTTCCGGCTGGACGAGGAGGAGCCGTACGAGCCGCTGCGGGTGGACCCGGCGATCGAGGCGCGGCAGGTGGAGCGGCTGGCCAGGCTGCGGGCCGAGCGGGACCAGCGGGCCGTGGACCTGGCTCTGGACGCGCTGAGGAAGGCGGCCGAGGGCACGGAGAACGTGCTGTACCCGATGAAGGAGGCGCTGCGGGCGCGGGCGACGGTGGGGGAGGTGTGCGACGCGCTCCGGGAGGTGTGGGGAGCGTACGAGCCTTCGGAGGTGTTCTGAGCTGGGCGGTTACTTCGTATGGGTGATCAGGAGCGGAATCTGCCCGGCCGCTATTACTCTCGTGGAGAGTGTTCCCGAAAGGAGGGGGCTATGGCTGTGATGCTGCACGAGTCGTCGCTTGCCGATGCTGCCGACTGGCTTTGGGAGGAGCTGCCGGGCCACCGGGTCGAGATCCTCAACGGGAGCATCGTCGTGACACCGCCGCCGGACGGACCGCATCAAGTGACACTGTCTTGGATGATCGTGGCGTGCCACCAAGCGGGTGCACGGCAGGCGGGGCTCAGAAGCGTGGCGGGCATCGGCCTGTGGCTGCCGACGGGGCCTGACGACTACGCCGTGCCCGACTTGGCGATCGTGGATGCCGACTTCCATGACGCCCTGGTCGAGAAGAACTGTTACGCACCGCATGTCTTCCGGCTGGTCGTGGAGATCACTTCTTCCAACTGGACCAATGACACTGCGACCAAGGTGGATGTCTACGCTCGCGCCAACATCCCCGCCTATCTCATCGCCGACCGCAAACACGACGAGGTACTCCTGTACACCGACCCGGCCGACGGCAAGTACCCCGACCCCGTCCGCTACAAGCGAGGCCAGACCGTCGTCGTCCCTGAATCCGTCGGCATCGCCCTCGACCTCTCCGTGGACACCCTCCTCGACGGCGACGACTGACTGTCGTACCTCCGTGCGACACTCCTTTGCATGTTCGGCGTCATCGATCTCCCCACCTATCTGGCCGGTCTCGTCCTGATCGTCCTGCTGCCCGGCCCCAACTCGCTCTACGTCCTCTCCGTTGCCGCCCGCCGTGGCGTGCGGGCCGGGTACACCGCCGCCGCGGGCGTGTGGTGCGGGGACACGGTGCTCATGACGCTGTCCGCCGCCGGAGTCGCCTCGCTGCTCCAGGGGAACGCCCTGCTGTTCGGGATCGTGAAGTACGCCGGTGCCGGCTATCTCACCTGGCTGGCGATCGGGATGATGCGGTCCGCGTGGGGGATGTGGCGCACCCGGCGGGAGCGGGCCGCCGAGGAGGCCGGGCCCGCCGAGGGCGCCGACGAGCGGCCGTTCCGCCGTGCCCTCGTCGTGAGCCTCTTCAACCCCAAGGCGATCCTCTTCTTCGTCGCCTTCTTCGTGCAGTTCGTGGACCCGGGCTACGCCTACCCGGCCCTCTCCTTCGTCGTCCTCGGCGCCTTCGCCCAGCTGGCCAGCTGTCTGTACCTCAGCGCGCTGATATTCGGCGGCACCCGCCTCGCCGCCGCCTTCCGCCGCCGCAGGCGGCTGTCGGCGACGGCCACCTCGGCGGCGGGGGCCCTGTTCCTCGGGTTCGCGGTGAAGCTGTCGCTGGCCGGCGCCTGAGCGAACGCGTTCAGCGGACGCCGACCCGGGCGAGATAGGCCCCGAGTCCGTCCGTCGAGTCGCCCGCCCAGCCCACGTATCCGTCCGGCCGGACCAGGAAGACACCCGGGCCGTACGACTCCGGGGCCGCCGGGAGCGACCGGACTCCCGGCGCCGACGCGCCCAGCAGCGTCCAGTGCGGGCCACGGAAGGCGTCGAAGAGCCGGGTGCCCTCCACCGTGCCGTCCGGCGCCCGGTCGCCCGCCCGCAGACCGGCCGGGGCCGTACGCGCGTCCACGCTGAGCGACGACTCCCGGTACCCGAGGCCGAGCTGCACCGTCGCCTGTCCGCGCCGCACCTCCCCGCGGTGCACCCCCGTCGACAGGCCCAGCATGTCGGCCGCGTTCGGGCGGCGCTCCTCCTCGTAGGTGTCCAGCAGCGCCTCCGGTGCCCCGTCCCGCAGCACCGCGCCCAGCTTCCAGCCCAGGTTGTAGGCGTCCTGGACGCTGGTGTTCAGGCCCTGGCCGCCGGCCGGGGAGTGGATGTGCGCCGCGTCGCCCGCGAGGAACACCCGGCCCACCCGGAACCGGTCCGCGAGGCCGGTGCGCGGCCGGAAGTCGGAGATCCAGCGCAGCTCGGTGACGCTGTCGGCGTCCAGATGCGTGTACGCGGCCACCAGCTCGCGGACACCGTCCAGGGACAGCTCGGTCCCGATGCCCTCCGGGAAGCGCCCCTGCAGCTGGAAGCAGTCCGTGCCGGCGAGCGGGCACAGCGCGAGGCCGCTGTCCTCGGACGCCCAGAACATGTGCCAGTGATCGCGGTCGAGGCCCGTCAGTCGTACGTCCGCCACCAGGAACGACGCCGGGTCGACCGACTCCCCGGCCATGCCGACGCCCAGCGCGCGCCGGATCACCGAGCGGCCCCCGTCGGCGGCGACGACGTACCGCGCGCGGACGGTCGTACCGTCGGCGAACCGCACGCTCACACCCTCCGCGTCCTGCTCCAGGCCCGTCACCTCGCGCCCGAACGCGACCTCCCCTCCCAGCTCCGTCAGCCGCGCGTACAGCACCTCCTGGGTGCGCCACTGGGCGACCATCAGCGGCTCGGTGTACGGCGTGCCCTCGTCCGCCGGGATCTCCTCGAACATCGGCTGCGTGCCGAGCCGCTCGCCGTCCTTCCAGATCAGCCGGGCCGGATAGGGGCCGCCGGCCGCCCGGACGGCGGCGAGGACGCCCAGGTCGTCGAAGACCTCCTGGGTGCGCGGCTGGATCCCCTTGCCGCGCGAGCCGGGGAACAGGCCGTCCGCCCGCTCGACCACCAGCGCCCGCACCCCGCGCCGGGCGAGGTCGATGCCCAGCGTCAGACCCGTCGGACCCGCACCCACGATCACGACATCCATCGCATATCTCCTTAACGTCGTTAAGTGCTGCTGACGACGAGAGTGCCCTTAACGCTGTTAAGCTGTCAAGCGTGAGTCCCGAGAAACGCGCCCCCCTGGATCGCGAACGCGTCGCCGACACGGCGCTGCGGCTGCTGAACGAGGTCGGTCTGGAGGGCCTGACCCTGCGCGCCATCGCCAAGGAGCTGGACGTCAAGGCGCCCGCCCTGTACTGGCACTTCAAGGGCAAACAGGAGCTGCTGGACGAGATGGCGACGGAGATGTACCGGCGGATGACGGCCGGCGCCACGCTCGACCCGGCCGACACCTGGCAGGAGCGGCTGCTCAAGGCCAACCGCGGACTGCGGACCGCGCTGCTCGGCTACCGCGACGGCGCCAAGGTCTTCAGCGGCTCACGCTTCACGGGCACGGACCACGCCCACGGACTGGAGGCGAACCTGCGCCTGCTGACGGAGTCCGGCTTCACCCTCGCGCAGGCCGTCCACGCCGGCCGCACGGTGCACGCGTTCACCATCGGCTTCGTCACCGAGGAACAGGGCGTACGGCCCCTCCCGGGCGAGCGCCGGGAGGGGTACGACGTCGAGGAACGCGCCCGTCTGCTGGCCGCCTTCCCACTCGCGGCCGAGGCCGGGAAGCTGCTCTTCGACGACTACGACCAGCAGTTCGAGGAGGGGCTGGCGCTGGTCGTCGCCGGCATCGGGGCGCGGTACGGGATCGGCTGAGCGGGGGTCAGCCCCTGGCGGCGCGCGCGCCTCGGATCGCCCGGGTGACGACCGGCGGCAGCAGGTCGACGGCGATCCGGCGGACCTGCCCGCCACGCCGGGCGGGCGCCGGCGCGGGCGTGGTCCCCGAAGCCGCGGACCTCGTCCGGACGGCCGCCTCCGCGTGCCGGGACCGCGGGAACTCGGGCGCCGGCATCCCCCGGGACTTCAGGCGGACGATCCGGTGCCCGGCGGCCTCCTGGACGCTCAGGAGGCAGTCGGACCGCTCCCGCGCCATGGCCAGCAGTTCCTCCTGGACCGGCTCGGGGTCGCCCCAGGTGCCGTAGAGCTTCTGCGTGCTCAGGCAGACGGGGCGCAGGCCCCGGTTGAGCACGGCCTCCCAGGTGGCCACGGACACGCCGGGCGTGTGCTCGGAGCGGAAGTCGTCGAGGACGACGATGCCCTCGGGCAGCAGCAGATCGCGGGCGGCTCCTATGTCTCCGTGCACGTGCTCGTACAGATGCGAGGCGTCGATGTGCACGAAGCGGCAGGAGCGGGGCTCGACCTCGGCGGGCACCAGGGAGCTGGGTCCCTGGAGGACGCGGGGCAGTTCGTCGTGGAAGGAGCGGTAGTTCTCCTCGAACACGCCGCGGGTCAGCGCGCCGTAGGACTTGGCCGACTCGGCCCGGTTGGCGTCGTCCGGGGCATCGCCCTCGAAGAGGTCGCACACGGTGTACTTCTCGCCGGGCCGCTGGTGCCGGCCGATGAAGATCGCGCTCTTGCCCATGTAGACACCGACCTCCAGGAGGTCGCCGTGGGCTCCGGCGGCCTCCTGCCGGGTCAGGAACCAGTCGAAGAGCAGCTGGTCGAGCACCGGGAACCAGCCGGGCACGTCGTCGAGGCGGTGGGGCGGTCGCGTCGCTTCCTGGGTGGCCATGGGACGGGGGCACTCCCTCGGTTCGGCAGTCGGGGTCATTCCTGCGGAAAGCCTGCGGGGGGCGGCAGGGTGCACCACGGTGCCTGCCCCGAGGGACGGGCCGAAACCGAAGAAGAGATGAACGGAATGCCAACTTCCGCCCGGTCCGGTCAGCCGAGCGCCGGTGGGCCCGTTCGCTTCAGCGCCCTCTTCAGGCGCGGGCCGAATGGTTTCTCCACGAAGCGGTGGATCAGCCAGGCCAGCGCCAGCATGCCCGCCACGGCCGTGACGAGCGTCGGCCACGCCGGCAGGCCGAGACCGCGGTGCAGCACCCGGATCACGAACCAGCCCAGGTGCTCGTGGACCAGGTAGAACGGGTAGGTCAGCGCGCCGGCCGTGACCAGCCAGGGCCAGTTCGCCCGCCGCGTCCAGCCCAGCGCCACGGCCGCGACGGCGGCGAAGGCGAGGGTGACGATCGCCAGGATGACCCACGGCTCGCGGTGGAAGTCGCCCTGCGCGCCGGGGTGCCACAGCCCGCGCGTGGCGTTGCTCTGCCCGAGCAGCCAGGACGCGGCGACGATGCCCCACAGCAGCAGATCGCTGCCGAAGCGGTGGATCAGGTAGAGGGCGAGACCGCCGATGAAGAAGGGCGCGTACTCGGGCATGACGAGCTGGTCCGTGAGCGCGTTCCCCGAGGTCCGGCACACCACCGCGGCAAGTGTCCAGACGCAGCAGAAGAGCACGACCCGGCGGTAGGTGACCCCGCGCACGACCACGAGCAGGGCGAACAGCACGTAGAAGCGGACCTCCACCCAGAGCGTCCAGCACACCCCGAGCACCCGGTGGGCGCCCATGGGCTGCTGGAACATCGTCAGGTTGACCAGGAACTCGTCCGGCCGGACCGGATGGACGACGACGGGCAGTGCGACGGCCGCCGCGGTCACCAGCACCAGGGCCACCCAGTAGGCGGGGTACAGGCGGGCGACCCGGGAGCGGAAGAAGTCGCCGAGGGTGCGGCCCCAGCTGCTCATGCAGATGACGAAACCGCTGATGACGAAGAAGAACTGCACGCCGAGACAGCCGTAGGTGGCCGCCTGCGACAGGGTCGGGAAGACGTGGGCCGGGGTCTGGTGCCAGGACGCCGAGACCGGACCGCCGCGTCCGGCGTAGTGATACAGGCAGACCATCAGGGCGGCCACGAGCCGTAGACCGTCCAGGGCTTGCAGACGGCTCTGGCGCCCGCCGCGGGCGGGGGTGGCGGGGGCCGTCCCGGGGGCGGGCGGGGCCGGAACGCCGGCGAGGGTGGAGGGGGAAGAGGACATGATGCTCGACATCTTCCCGAACAAACGTTACTCGTCTCGGATTTTTTTGTGAACGTCATCAAGATGCCAAGCGGATTCACCGCCACCTGGCCAAAACACAGAAATGACTTGGTTGACAACCTAACCATTCGCCTGAGTGCCGTGATTCGTTAACCCATACGTCGTTTTCCCTTCCTGGTTTCTCCATCCACCCCCACGCTTCGGTAAACGCATGGCACCCGGCCGTGAAGGCCGGCCCCATCGCCGCCGAACTGCTGGACGCTGGAGGCGCTCGGCGAGGAGCGGGAGGCCGTCGAGGCCTACGAGCGCTACCCGGACCTCACCGCTGAGGACGGCTTCGGTGTCGCCGCCCGGGTCGCGGGCCTGCGCCTGGCCGCCGATCGGGAATGCGAACTCGCCCTGGACCGGGTCAACGCCCGGCGCGGCCTGGTCATCGGCGGCGGCGGGCTGTTCATCCCGGACACCATGCCCAACGGCAACAGCGCCTGGCAGTGGAACGTCCCGGACGAGCACCTGGCCGCCGTCGACGTGCCGGTCATGGTGTTCGCGGTCGGCTTCAACGCCTTCGACGGGCAGTCGTACCGCGCCCGCCGGTTCAAGGACAGCCTCAGGCTGCTGGTGGAGAAGTCCGCAACGACGAGATCCGCCAGACCTACGCCAGGACCCGGCTGGTCATCAGCATGCGCGGGCACGCCGGAATGATCCCCTTCGGAGTCGGCACGCCCATCGTCGGCCTGATCTCGCACCCCAAGATGCGTCGCGGCCCGGATCCGGCGGATCCTGGGACGGTAAGAGCCGGGGGGCGGGCCCCCTTCGGGCCCGCCCCCGTGGTCAGCGCCGTACGACCCGGCGCAGGCTGCGCGCCTTGCGCGCCACCCGGCGGACCGTCGCGTTGCGCGGGATGAACGACAGCTGGGCGGGCACCCCGCCGGGCAGCGCCAGCGAGGTCAGCCGCTTGCGCTTGAAGTAGCGGTTGGTCCGCTCGTTCAGGTTCTTCGCCAGCCAGGTCTCGGTCTCCGCGCGCAGCCTCGGCAGGATCTTCGGCTGCATCGCGAAGCCCACCGCACGCACCAGCGCGCCCAGCGTCTCCACGTCCATGCCCTGACGCTGCCCGGTGACGGCGGCCTTGTCGGACAGCTCGGGCAGCAGCCCGTCCACGATGGTGACCGGGACGCGGTTGCTGTTCTCGTACGGCGTCAGCCGCTCCAGCAGCATCTCGGTGCCCACCCGGGCGACCGGCAGGCCGTACAGCGCGGAGGCGGTGAGCAGGGCGGTGGAGAAGCAGCCGACGACCAGCGCGGGACGCATCCGCTGGTACAGCACCTCCGCGAGCACCGGCGTGTCCAGCACGGTCAGCTCGACCTTCAGCTTCTCCGCCTCCTGCTCCAGCAAGCGGGTGAAGCGGGCCGGCGCCGACGGGTGCGGCTTGAACACCACCTTGCCGTGGCCGAGGGCGACCGCGCCCTTCAGCATCCGCACATGCAGGTTCTCCTCCTGCTCGGCGGTGAGGATGTCCAGCGCGGACAGATACTGGCCGAGCAGCAGCGCCGGTTCCTCGATCGCCGGCAGCTCGTCGCCGAGCGGCGCCAGTTCGGCGAGGACCTTGGTGAAGGCCGCCGTCGGCACGATCTCGCCGGGCACCCCGAACTCCGTGAGCAGCAGCGGCTTCAGACCGGGCACCAGGTCCAGGTGGAGGACCCGGTCCACGCGGGTGCCGACCAGCGGGTCGATCTTGTTGCGGGTGGGGCCGTAGCTCATCAGGCCGTCGGCGTAGACGGTGACCGGGGCGCCGGTGAAGATCTGCGCGAGCGCCAGCGACGGGTTCACCTGGATCGACTCGACGGCCAGCTCGACGTCGTCGGTGCCGAGCTGCCACTCGTGGCGCAAGTACCGCTCCCAGAGCGGCAGATCGTCCCCGCGGGGCGCCCAGCCGCCCGGGTGGAACGGGAAGATCGCCTCGTTGTACGACACCACGTCGTCGAACCGGTCGCGCAGCCGCTCGAAGCCCGGCATGTCGTCCAGCGCCGGTGAGGTCTCGGGCGTGGCCGCGTTGTTGCAGACCAGCAGGATCCGCCGGTCGGCCGGGCCGAAGCAGCCGGAGTCCAGGGCGGCGGCGAGCGTGGCCGTGCCGTACAGCGTCGACGCCTGGAAGATCTGGGTGGTCACGCGGCGACCCCCGCGGCGGCGGGACGGCGGCGCAGCCGGCGCAGCCGGGTGGCGCGCTGGAGGTCCATGGAGTCCAGTGCCTCGTCCAGCACGTCCTGCGGCATGCGCCGCAGGGCGGCGGCGCTCAGGGACTTCAGTTTCTTCGCCACCGCTGGCTCGAACCTTTCGATGGATCCCAGGTGATGGGAAATGATCGCGCAATAGGTGCGGACGGCCTTCGGCAGCAGGGTGTCGGCCTCCGGGTCCGCGGCCGTTTCCGTGATGACCTGATCGAACGCCCGGATGAAATCGAGCTGCCGGACATCCCCGATCTGAGTGAGCGACGAGGCGACCCCCCGCCGGTAGAACACGCCGAGCAGGTTCACCGCGGCGAAGGAATCCGCCTCCCGGTGCAGCTTCCAGATCCACGGCCGGTCCTCGGCCGTGCGCAGCCCGTCGGTGAAGTGCAGCAGCCCCTTGTCCAGCAGCCGCCGGTGGTAGATGCCGGCCCAGGCGAACGCGTAGTCCACCGAGGTGGACCGGTCGGCGGGCAGGATCGCCTCCCGCGGGTTCAGCACCGTGTTCCGCCGGCCCACCGGCACCCGGTGCACGCTGCGCGACCGGGCGGTGCACTGCACATGGTCGGTGCGGAGGAAGTCGCAGCCCAGCTCCTCGATGGCCGCGAGCAGCCTCGGGTAGTAGCCGGGGGCGAGCCAGTCGTCGCCGTCCAGGAATGTCAGGTACTCGCCGCGCGCCCGGTCGATGCCCGTGTTGCGCGCGGTCGCCAGCCCTCCGTTCTGCTCGTGCCGGACCAGGACCGCGCCCGGCAGCTCGCGCTCCGCACGCGCGAGAATCTCTGGTGTCCCGTCGCGGGAGCAGTCGTCGACGAGAATGAATTCGAAGTCCTCACGCGCGTTCGACTTCAGGCTCCTGAGCGTGTCGGGCGCGTATTGCTGCACGTTGTAGAACGGCACGATGACGGAGAGCTTGACCACGTCAGGGACGTTAGGGCGCGGCCCGTCATTCGTCTTGACGACCTGCTTGATACTGAGTGAACGACACGTGGCGAAGCTGTGAACCAGGCTGTTTTACGGCGCGATCCCGGCCTGATTCGCCATTCGGCGATGTGCTGTTAACCGTTTGTTGCATTCGGGTTGGGCGGAACCTCGGAATCGCTTCCTAGCGTCTTCGACGTGCCAGCAAGTGCAACGAAGTCCCTGCGGGTCGCCGTCCTCGCGGACTCCGACACCCGGTGGAAGTGGGGCGCGCTCACCGCGCAGCGTCTCACTCCCGCGGCTGCCGAGGTCCGGCTCGACGGCTACCTGCTGCGGGGGCGCGCCACGCCCACCGCCCGCCAGCTGAAGGAAGTCGGCGTCCCGGCGGACTCCCTGCGCGAGGTCACCGCCGTCGAGTTCCTGCGCGCGATGACCGGGGAGACCGAGGAGCCGGCGTACGACATCCTCGTCCTCTCCCTCGTCGGCGGCGGCGTCCAGGCGATGCTGCACGGGCTGCGCGCGGCCTGGGGCTCGGGAAAGCGCCCCGTGGTCGTCACCGGCTACGTCGGCGTCGTCTACGAGAAGCTCGCCGACGGCCTGCTGCTGCGGCACGGCGCGGACCTCGTCCTCGCCAACTCCCGCCACGACGCGGACCGGTTCCGGGCCGTGTACGAGGGCGTGGGCGCCGACGCCTCCTCGGTCACCGAGGTCGCGCTGCCCTTCCTCGGCGGCACGCCGTACACCGGCGAACACGAGCCCTACACCGTGGTGTTCGCGGCCCAGCCGTCCGTGCCGGACAACCGCCGGGACCGCACCTACCTGCTCGACCGCCTCATAGACCACGCCCGGAAGCACCCCGAGCGCGAAGTGCTGCTCAAGCTGCGCTCCAAGCCCGGCGAGCACACCACCCACATCGAGGAGCTGCCGTACCAGAAGCTGGCCCAGGGCAAGGACCTGCCGGCCAACTTCCGGCTGGTGTACGGGCACATGGGCGAGGTGCTGGACCGCACCGACCTGCTGGTCACGGTCAGCTCCACGGCCGCCCTGGAGGCCCTGCACCGCCGCATCCCCACGGCCGTCCTCACCGACCTCGGGATCCGCGAGGTGCTCGGCAACCACCACTTCACCGGCTCCGGCTGCCTCGCCTCCTGGGAGCAGCTCGACGCCGGCCACCGGCCGGTGCCGGACGAGGAGTGGGTGGCCCGGCAGGGCGTGGCCGCCGACGGCTCGTACGACACGGCCTTCGACACCGCCCGCGAGCGCATCGCCAAGCTGCTGGACCGCCCCGGCGGCCTGCCGCCGCTGAACCCCTACTACACCCCCGAGACCGCGCCCGGCTATCTGCCCGGCATCCTCGCCCGCCACCACCTCGGCCCCGACGGCGCACCGCTGCCCGGCGCGCCCGCCGCCGACAAGGCGCCCGGCCCCGTCCGGCAGATCGTGCGCCGGGCCGCGCGCGGCGCCTACCGGCACGGCGTCCAGCGGGTCGCCCCCGTGATCCGGCGGATGGGCGAGCTGTGACCTCACTGCAAGGAGTAGACCCCATGCCCAACTCGGAAGCGGGCCCGGGCGCACCGGTCCGCCGGGTGCTCGCGGTGATCCCCGCGCGCGGCGGCTCCAAGGGCGTGCCCGCGAAGAACCTCGCCCCCGTGGGCGGTGTCCCGCTGGTGGCGCGCGCGGTCCGCGAGTGCCGGGCCACCCGGCTGGTGACCGACGTCGTCGTGTCCACCGACGACCAGGCCATCGCCGCCGCCGCGCGGGAGGCCGGCGCCGAGGTCGTGCTCCGGCCCGCCGCCATCGCCGGCGACACCGCCACCTCGGAGGCCGCGGTCCTGCACGCCATGGACACCCACGAGGCGGTGCACGGCGCCCCGGTCGACGTGGTCCTGCTCGTGCAGTGCACCAGCCCCTTCCTGATCCGCGAGGACATCGACTCGGTCGCCGCCGCGGTCGCCGAGAACGGTGCCGACACCGCCGTCACCGTGGCCCCCTTCCACGGCTTCGTCTGGCGCGACGGCGCCCCCGAGACCGAGGGCGGGGTGGGCGTCAACCACGACAAGTCCTACCGCCCGCGCCGCCAGGACCGCCCCCAGGACTTCCTGGAGACCGGCGCCGCCTACGCGATGGACGCGGCCGGCTTCCGCGAGCAGGGTCACCGCTTCTTCGGCCACACCGAGCTGGTCCGCACCGACCCGGCCCGGGTGCTGGAGATCGACGACCCGCACGACCTGGCGCGGGCCCGCGCCCTCGCGCCCCTCTTCGACGCGGACCGCCCCGGTGCGCTGCCGACCGCCGGTGACATCGACGCGGTCGTACTGGACTTCGACGGCACCCAGACCGACGACCGGGTGCTGATCGACGCCGATGGAAAGGAGTTCGTCTCCGTGCACCGCGGAGACGGCCTCGGCATCGCGGCCCTGCGCAGGAGCGGGCTGCGGATGCTGATCCTGTCCACGGAGCAGAACCCGGTCGTCGCCGCCCGCGCACGGAAGCTGCAGATCCCCGTGCTGCACGGCATCGACCGGAAGGACCTCGCGCTGAAGCAGTGGTGCGAGGAGCAGGGCATCGCGCCGGAGCGCGTGCTCTACGTCGGCAACGACGTCAACGACCTCCCGTGCTTCGCCCTCGTCGGCTGGCCGGTGGCGGTCGCGAGCGCTCACGACGTCGTACGCGGCGCCGCACGCGCGGTCACCACCGTCCCCGGCGGTGACGGCGCGATCCGAGAGATCGCCAGCTGGATCCTCGGCCCCTCTCTCGATTCCCTCCCCAAGTAAGGACACTCCCCTGATGAGCACCAACTCCCGTCTGCGTACGTTCGGTTCCCGCGAGGTCGGCCCCGGCAAGCCCGTCTACATCTGCGGCGAGATCGGCATCAACCACAACGGTGAGCTGGAGAACGCCTTCAAGCTGATCGACGTGGCCGCCGAGGCCGGCTGTGACGCCGTCAAGTTCCAGAAGCGCACCCCGGAGATCTGCACCCCCCGCGACCAGTGGGACATCGAGCGCGACACCCCCTGGGGCCGGATGACCTACATCGACTACCGCCACCGCGTGGAGTTCGGTGAGGACGAGTACCGCCAGATCGACGCGTACTGCAAGGAGAAGGGGATCGACTGGTTCGCCTCCCCGTGGGACACCGAGGCCGTCGCCTTCCTGGAGAAGTTCGACGTCCCCGCCCACAAGGTGGCCTCCGCCTCCCTCACGGACGACGAGCTGCTGAAGGCGCTGCGCGCCACCGGCCGTTCGGTCATCCTCTCCACGGGCATGTCGACGCCGAAGCAGATCCGCCACGCGGTCGAGGTCCTCGGCTCGGACAACATCCTGATGTGCCACGCCACCTCGACGTACCCCGCGAAGGCCGAGGAGCTGAACCTCCGCGTGATCAACACGCTGGAGAAGGAGTTCCCGAACGTCCCGATCGGCTACTCCGGCCACGAGACGGGCCTGCAGACCACCCTCGCCGCGGTCGCGCTCGGGGCGACCTTCGTCGAGCGTCACATCACCCTGGACCGCGCCATGTGGGGCTCCGACCAGGCCGCCTCGGTCGAGCCGCAGGGCCTCACGCGCCTGGTCCGCGACATCCGCACCATCGAGGCCTCCCTCGGTGACGGCGTCAAGAAGGTCTACGACTCCGAGCTGGGCCCGATGAAGAAGCTGCGCCGCGTCGCCGGCGTCGTCGCCGAGGCGGAGATCGCCGCGGCGGCGGGCGAGCCCGTCTCGGTCTGAGCACCCCGATCGCCTTAGCTGCCCTACGACGGGACGGTCGTACGCCGATGAGCCCCCGCGCCGGTCATGCCGGCCACCCTGCCCGCACGCTCGCCTTCGTGGAGAGCCCGGTCCAGCTGCTGAACGTACTGGAGTGGGCGCACCTGCAGGGCCTGCACGGCGCGGAACCGGACGGACCGCCGTCCGTGCCCGCGCAGATACGGCGCACGGTGGCCGGTGCGAACCCGGCGGCCGGCGCGGAGCTCACCGTCGTCGTCCTGTCCCCGACCGACCCCATGACCCGGGGCCAGCTGCGCCGCATGGCCGACCTGGCCCGGGACGAGGGGTACCGGGTGCGCTGGGAGGAGGCGCGGGGCGGTACGACCGCGCCCTTCCACACGATCGGCGGCCTGGCGGGTTCCCTCCGCCGGGCCGACCGCATCGTCATGGGGGACCCGTTCTCCCGCTACGTACAACTGCTGCTCACCATCACCCGTGCCCGTGACCTGGTCGTGGTCGACGACGGCACGGCGACCATGGAGTTCGTGGCCCAGCTGGCCCGTGGCGAACGCCTGGTCCGCTGGCACCGCAAGGGCGGCCGCCCCGGCGCGCGTGACCTCCTCTTCGCCCCGGTCTCCTCCTCCGCCCGCCGCCGCCTCACCCCGAGCGAGGGCCGCCGTGTCGAGGTCTTCTCCTCCATGCCGGTGACGGAGACCCCGGGCGGAGTGACGGTCACCGCCAACGACTTCGCCTGGACCCGCGCCCGCTTCGGCCCGCCGCGCATCACCAAGGGCGCGGACATGGTCGGCACGTCGCTGGTGGAGACCGGTGTGGTGGACGGCGACCACTACGTGGAGGCGGTCCGTTCCCTCGCCAAGGCCCACGGCGCCACCCGCTACTTCGCCCACCGCCGCGAGAGCACGGAGAAGCTCCACCGCCTGGCCACGGAAACAGGCCTGGAGATAGTCCGCCCGGACCTCCCCCTGGAACTGATCGCCCGCCGCGGCCCCATCGGCCGGACGATCCTCAGCTTCCCCTCCACCGTCGTCCACACCCTCCCGCTGGCCCTGGCCGGCACGGGCGTGCGCGTGGCCGTCTGCGACATCGACCCGACCTGGCTCACCGACACCGCCTCCCCACGGGCCCAGGGCTTCCTCTCCGGCGTGACCGGCACGGCCCGGGATGTGCACCGGCTCGCGGCGGTGAGCCTCGCCTAGGCGACGGTAAACCTGCGGACCGGTCAAGAGTTTGATTTGATTTCAGACCTGATCCGCAAGGAGCATGGTGTGGCCGGCGGGGGTTGCCGGCGACGGGGAAACGGGGAGGACCACACGCATGTCTTGGGACGAGTGGGAGCAGCTGAAGGCGGAGGCCGCGGCTCGCGGCGGCGCCACCCACATGCGGCTGAACCAGGTGGTACCGGACGCCGGCGGCGGCACCGGAGCCGGTGACCTGAAGTCGAGCAAGAAGGCATGGACGAAGGCCGGCCAGGACACCAAGGGGCTGCAGGGCGACGTCGACAAGGCGTTGGCCAAGCTGGACGACGGGCAGTCCGGGCTGGGTGACACGTCCGGTTGTCAGTCGGCGGCGGCGCAGAAGGAGCTGTACGACTCCTGGAAGAAGTACGTCGGTGACGTCAAGGACCGCTGCGGTGCGCTCGGCGGGCTGATGGAGAGCTCCGGGCACGACCTGGCGAAGTCGGACGCCGATGTGAAGGCCGAGCTGGACAGGCTCAGGACGAAGTACCAGGACACCGAGCCGGTCGGCGGCCAGGCGAAGGGCCGGTGACGACGACGATGGACCTCGCGACGCTGCAGGCGCTGAAGCCGTCCGAGTACCAGGAAGCCGCCGGCGGGTACCGGGCGACGAGCGACATGGCGAGCACCGCCAAGGACGCCGTGCAGAACCAGATCTCCGCGGGCATCCGCAACCAGCTCAAGGGCGACACGGCGGACGCCGCGCTGCGGGAGCTGAAGGAGCTGGGCAAGAACTTCCACTACGTCCAGACCGAGTGCGCGCTGGCCAGTACGGCGCTGAATGGTTTCGCCTTCGACATGGCCGCGGCCAAGCGCAAGCTGGAGGCGGCCATCGAGGACGCCAAGGCGGCCGGCTGCACGGTCGGCGCGGACGGCTCGGTCAGCTTCCCGGCGGGCGGCAAGGAGGTCGACGGGAAGGTGCCCGAGGGCGGCACCGTGTCGCCCGGTACCAGCAAGACGGACCCCACGTCGTCGGCGATCGAGCGCCAGGCCGTGAACATGCACCCGAACCCGAACTTCGGCAAGGCCGTCGGGTTCGCCAACCGCATCGGCGACGCCCTGCAAGAGGCCACGGAAGCGGACGCCAAGTGGGCGCCGAAGCTGCGCGCGCTGAAGGCCGACGACGACCTGGTGGTGACCAACCGGGACTGGACCGACGTCAAGAGCGACACGGACGGCGTCGTGAAGGGCGCCGACGCCTACGCCCGGTCCCTCCCGAAGCCCCCCAAGGACGGCGACCCGGAGCTGGTCGCCCACTGGTGGAAGGGCCTCACCGACGAGCAGAAGTCGGCCTACATCTCCATGCACCCCGACTCCCTCGGCGCCATGGACGGACTTCCCGCCACCGTGCGGGACGAGGCCAACCGTGTCGTGCTGGCCGAGAGCAGGGGAACGTACCAGGACAAGCTGGATGCCTGGCTGAAGAAGGAACCCGACCGTTACGCCCCCTACATCAGCCCGGTCACCGGCCGGGAGGTGAAGGGCGCTCAGATCGAGACCGAAGAATGGAAGGAGTGGAACAAGAAGAAGCAGGAGCTGGAAGGCCGTATCCGCGGTATGGACGCCATCCAGTCGCGCTTCGACAGAACCGGAACCGACAACCTGCCCGAGGCGTACCTGCTCGGCTTCGACCCCGAGGGCAAGGGTCATGACGGCAAGGTCATCATCGCCAACGGAAACCCGGACACCGCCGACCACACCGGGATCTACGTCCCCGGCACGGGAACCCTGCTGCAGGACATCGAGAAGGACATGGGCCGGGGCGAGATCCTCTGGCACGAGACCCACCGGTACGCGCAGGGGCAGAAGGTCTCCACCATCACCTGGTTCGACTACGACGCGCCGCTGCAGGCGAAGCCCTTCGAGAAGGGCGGCGGCCTGTTCCCGGAGGCGATGTCGGACGAATGGGCGGCGAAGGGCGGGCCGGGCCTGTCGCACTTCCTCGACGGCGCCCGTGAAGCGCACCGGATGGAGTCCGGCAACACCAACCTCGGCCACACCACCTTGATGGGACACAGCTACGGCACCACGCTCATCGGCGACGCGGCCAAGTCGCGCACCTGGCCCGAGGGGGCGCTGCCGGTGGACGACGTCATCGCGGTGGGCAGTCCCGGCATGCAGGCCGAGCACGCCGCGGACCTCGGCATCCCCAAGGGGCACATGTGGGCGGAGGCGGGCGGCGGCAACGACTCGGCGGTGCGGATCGGCGGGAAGTACGTCGCCGGCCTCGGTGACAACTGGACGATCCCGACCGACCCCGAGTTCGGCTCCAACATCATGGAGTCGGACGCCGAGGACCATGGCGCCTTCTGGGACGAGGGCTCGACGAGCCTGCGCAACCAGGCTCTCGTGATGGCGGGCCAGTACGACAAGGTGACCCTTGAATAGGACAAGCGCGACCGCTGTAAGCGCGGCACTGGCCGCCATCCTCGTGGGAGGCTGCTCTCAGGTGAGCGAGAAGGACGAGAAGAAGATCGACGTCCGCGACGAGCGAGCCGTCAAACAGAGCGTCGAGCGGGCCTCCAGCGACATCCTCGACATTCTGGCGGTGAAGGGAAAGGTCACCCAGTCGGGTGCCGTAGCCACCCCCTGCACGGCGTACCCGGAGGAGGACGAGGTGCATCGCATGCGGCACCCGTGGAGCGTCTACGGCGTGCCGGGCGACGACCTCGAAAGGGCCATGGACCGCGTGCGCTCGCAGCTGCCGGCCAAGGGCTGGAAGATCGTCAAGGACGGTCCCGACAAGAGCCGGGCGAAGCTTCCGCAGATCGTGGCCGACTCACCCGACGGTCATCTGTCCGCCGACCTCCGCCTGTGGCTGGAGCCCGCGGACAGCAAGCGCTCGTCCATGATCGAGGTCACGGTGGTGTCCGACTGTTTCCGCAGCAAGCCGGACGGCACGGCGCAGACGGGCTGACGGCGGTACCCGGGGCCGACCGGGCCTTCCCGGCCGGCCCACTTCCTGGACACGGCGCGCGTGACCCCCGTCATGCGTGGTATGCGTGGAGTAAGAAAACAGAGGTTTTACCCACCAGAGTCCGCCGCCATGCGTCCGCCGGTCAGATTTTCTTCCCCTAACGGGCTGAACTTTTGTTGATCGAGGGGTAGTTGATCAGTGGGCGTCCTACCCTTCAGAGGGTGAAGCAATTGATGTCCCTAGAGTCCGAGGCCGGCCTCCCGGGGGATGTGCTCCCCGGCGTGCTGAGCGAGTCCCTGCACGCCGAACTCGTGGCCTTCCGCCGCGACTTGCACATGCATCCGGAGCTGGGCAACCAAGAGTTCCGTACGACCGCCGCGATCAAGGAGCGGCTGGAGCGGGCCGGGCTCAGGCCCCGCGTGCTCAGCACCGGAACCGGCCTCGTCTGTGACATCGGGCTCGCCGAGGGCAGGCGCCCGTCCGTACCGCTGCTCGCGCTGCGCGCCGACATCGACGCCCTGCCCATCCCGGACACCAAGGCCGACTGCCCGTACCGGTCGACCGTGCCGGACCGGGCGCACGCGTGCGGTCACGACGTGCACACCACCGTCGTCCTCGGCGCCGGACTGGTCCTCGCCGACCTGGCCGCCAAGGGCCTGCTGCCCCGCCCGGTGCGGCTGATCTTCCAGCCCGCCGAGGAGGTGCTGCCCGGCGGCGCCCTGGACGTCATCGAGGACGGCATCCTCACCGGGGTGGGCCGGATCCTCGCCGTGCACTGCGACCCCCGGGTGGACGCCGGGAGGATCGGGCTCCGGCACGGCCCGATCACCAGCGCCTGCGACCGCCTGGAGATCGCGCTCGACGGTCCCGGCGGCCACACCGCCCGCCCCCACCTGACCACCGACCTGGTCACCGCCGCCGCCCGGGTCGCCGTCGACGTGCCCGCGCTGATCGCCCGCCGGGTCGACACCCGGGCCGGGCTCGCGGTGACCTGGGGCCGGATCGAGTCGGGGCACGCCCCGAACGTGATCCCGCAGCACGCGGAGCTGTCCGGGACCGTGCGCTGCCTGGACCTGGACGCCTGGCGGCAGGCCCCCGACATCGTGCACGCGGCCATCGACGAGATCGCCACCCTGCACCGGGCCAAGTCCGAGATCAACTACATGCGCGGGGTGCCGCCCGTCGTCAACGACCGGGAGACCACCGAGCTGCTGCGCCGCGCCATGGTCGCCCGGCGCGGTATGCAATCCGTCGAGAGCACCGAGCAGAGCCTCGGCGGCGAGGACTTCTCCTGGTACCTGGAGCACGTGCCGGGCGCGCTCGCCCGCCTCGGGGTGCGCCGGCCCGGCGAGCGCACGGTGCGCGATCTCCACCAGGGCGACTTCGACGCCGACGAGCACGCGATCACGGTCGGCGTGGAGCTGTTCACCGCCGCCGTCTTCCTGGAGCCGACCTCGGTGCAGGACTGAACGGAGCCGGGTGGACGGCCCCCTCAGGGGCCGTTCCCCTGGCCGGCGCAACACACATGCAAGCCATTCGTGCACTGTCCGCAACAGTGTCGCCACGGGGCCCAGAGTCCGAGTTCAGATGCTGTTTGCCTCGAATCGATAACGGCTTCGCGAGAGGGTTTTTTGCGACATCTACGCGCGTTACGATGCCGCGAAGCCGACGCCGAAGGGGCGTCTCGGCTGGAGCGCTGACATGGTGCTCCCATCAAGCGCCGACATGGCGCTCAGGTCAGGTGAAGGAGCCTTCCCGTGCGCCGGGTAGCCAAGCTTTCCGCTGCGTGTATCGCGTCCGCAGCACTCGCACTGACTGCCACAGCCTGTGGCAGCACCTCCTCCGACAACAACGCCGGTTCGACCCCCTCGGGCGACGGCAAGGGTGTCAAGGTCGGTCTCGCCTTCGACGTCGGCGGCCGTGGTGACCGCTCCTTCAACGACTCCGCCGCGCGCGGTGTCGACCAGGCGAAGAAGGAGTTCGGCGGCGACGTCAAGGAGCTGACCGCCAAGACCTCGGACACCGAGGCCGACCGCGAGCAGCGCCTGTCGGACCTGGCGGAGGCGGGCTACAACCCGGTCATCGGTGTCGGCTACGCCTACGCCGCCTCCATGACCAAGGTCGCCACGAAGTACCCGAAGACCACCTTCGGCATCGTCGACTCGGTCGTGAACGGCAAGAACGTCGACAGCATCACCTTCACGGAGGAGCAGGGCTCCTACCTGGCGGGTGTCGCCGCCGCGCTGAAGACCAAGACCAAGCACGTCGGCTTCATCGGCGGTGTCGACGTCCCGCTGATCAAGAAGTTCGAGGCGGGTTACGTCCAGGGCGTCAAGGACACCAACCCGAAGATCAAGGTCGACACGCAGTACCTGTCGCACGGCTCGGACACCTCCGGCTTCGCCAGCCCCGACAAGGGCAAGGAGGCCGCGCAGGGCATGCTCGACAACGGCGCGGACGTCGTCTACACCGCGGCCGGCTCCTCCGGCAACGGCGCCATCGAGGCCGTCGCCGGCAAGAAGGGCGCCTGGGCCGTCGGCGTGGACTCGGACCAGTACGCCATCCCGGGTCTGGCCAAGTACAAGAACTCGATCCTGACCTCGGTGGTCAAGAACGTCGACGTCGGCGTCTACGACCTGGTCAAGTCGGTCCACGCCGGCAAGCCGCTGACCGGCACCAACACCTACTCGCTCGCCAAGAACGGCGTCTCGCTGGCCACCAGCGGTGGCTTCATCGACGACATCAAGGCCAAGCTGGACGCAGCGCAGAAGAAGATCGTCGACGGCTCGATCAAGGTCAAGACCACCCCGTGACCTGATGGGTCCCGTCGGACCTAGGCTCGGCGCGGGGGCGCCCTCCGGAGCCCCCCGCCGAGCCATAACAATGTGTCAACTCTACGCGTGTAGCGCAGAGTTGCCGCGCTAGCGTCGCCGACGCCTGCCACCTCCCCTAAGCAGCCCCTTTCCCCGAGGAGAGTGCGCCATCAACGCGTCCAGCCCTCCCGCTGCCGTCGAACTGCGCGGCATCACCAAGCGTTTCCCCGGCGTCGTCGCCAACCGCGACATCGACATCACGGTCCGCACGGGCACCGTCCACGCCCTGTGCGGTGAGAACGGCGCCGGCAAGTCCACCCTGATGAAGATCCTCTACGGCATGCAGCAGCCGGACGAGGGCACCATCACCGTCAACGGCGAACAGGTCGTCCTCCACAACCCCGGCGACGCCATCGCCCGCGGCATCGGCATGGTGCACCAGCACTTCATGCTCGCCGACAACCTCACCGTCCTGGAGAACGTCGTCCTCGGCGCGGAGAAGCTGTACGGCATCGGGGGCAAGGCACGCGGCAAGATCAAGGAGATCTCCGACGCGTACAGCCTGAACATCCGGCCCGACGTCCTCGTCGAGGAGCTGGGTGTCGCCGACCGCCAGCGCGTGGAGATCCTCAAGGTCCTCTACCGCGGCGCCAAGACCCTCATCCTGGACGAGCCCACCGCCGTCCTCGTGCCGCAGGAGGTCGACGCCCTCTTCGACAACCTGCGCGAGCTGAAGGCCGAAGGCCTCACCGTCATCTTCATCTCCCACAAGCTGGGCGAGGTGCTCTCCGTCGCCGACGAGATCACCGTCATCCGCCGCGGCACCACCGTCGGCACCGTCGAGCCGCGGGGCACCACCCCCAAGCAGCTCGCCGAGCTGATGGTCGGCAGCGAGCTGCCCACCCCGGAGACCGAGGAGTCCACGGTCACCGACGTCCCGATGCTGAAGGTGGACGGCCTGCACCTCGCGCAGACCGACCTCGACGGCATCGAGCGGATCATCCTGGACGAGATCTCCTTCACCATCCACAAGGGCGAGGTCCTCGGCATCGCCGGTGTGGAGGGCAACGGCCAGTCCGAGCTGGTCGAGGCGATCATGGGCATGCGCCACCCCGACGCCGGCGTCGTCAGCCTCGACGGCACCGACATCTCGCACGCCCCGACCCGCCACCGCCGCGAGTCCGGCATCGGCTACATCCCCGAGGACCGCCACCGCCACGGCCTGCTCCTGGAAGCACCGCTGTGGGAGAACCGCATCCTCGGCCACGTCACCGAGAAGCCCAACTCCCGCGGCGGCCTGCTCGACCCCAAGGCCGCCCGCGCCGACACCCAGCGCATCGTCGAGGCCTACGACGTCCGCACCCCCGGTATCGACGTCACCGCGGCCTCCCTGTCCGGCGGCAACCAGCAGAAGCTGATCGTCGGCCGCGAGATGAGCCACAACCCCAAGCTGCTCATCGCCGCCCACCCCACCCGCGGTGTGGACGTCGGCGCCCAGGCGGCCATCTGGGACTACATCCGCGAGGCCCGCCGCGAGGGCCTGGCCGTGCTGCTGATCTCCGCCGACCTGGACGAGCTGATCGGCCTCTCCGACACCCTGCGGGTGATGTACCGCGGCCGTCTGGTCGCCGACGCCGACCCCGCCACGATCACCCCCGAAGAGCTGGGCTCCGCCATGACGGGTGCGGCCACCGGCCACCTGGAGCACACAGAGGACGACGAGCGATGAACAAGCTGACCCAACGCATCGACAAGGAGCGGCTGCTCCTCGGCATCGCCGCGCCGCTGCTCGCGATCGTCGCCGCGCTCGTCGTCACCACCCTGGTGATCCTCGCGACCGGCAAGGACCCCGGCGCCGCGTTCAGCGACATGGGGACCTACGGCTTCGCCAGCGACAGCCAGGTCTACATCCTGAACAAGGCGACGACGTACTACCTCGCGGGTGTCGCGGTGGCCATCGGCTTCCGCATGAACCTGTTCAACATCGGTGTCGACGGCCAGTACCGGCTCGCCGCGTTCATCGCCGCCGTCCTCGGCGGGGCGCTCACCGTGCCCGGCTGGATCGCCATCCCGCTGATCATCCTCTGCGCCATGGCGACCGGCGCCCTGTGGGCGTCCATCGCGGGCATCCTCAAGGTCACCCGGGGCGTCAGCGAGGTCATCTCGACCATCATGCTGAACTCGATCGCCACCGCGGTCATCGCCTTCCTGCTGCAGCCCGGAAAGCTCGGCCAGCTGGACCAGGCCGGCACCCTCGTCTCCACCAAGCCGCTGCCCGCGTCCTCGTACTTCTTCAGCTTCGACACCGGCCCGGCCGGTGAGCTGTGGGGCTTCATCGTCATCGCCGCACTCGTCGGCGTCGCGTACTGGTTCGTGCTCGGCCGCACCCGGTTCGGCTTCGACCTGCGCACCGTCGGCCAGTCCGAGAGCGCGGCGAGCGCGAGCGGTGTCTCGGTGAAGAAGATGGTCGCCACCAGCATGATCATCTCGGGTGCGGTGGCCGGTCTGATCGGCATGCCGACCCTGCTGAACGACAGCCACCAGTTCAGCAACGACTTCCCGGCCGGCATCGGCTTCACCGGCATCGCCATCGCGCTGCTCGGCCGCAACCACCCGATCGGCATCGCGCTCGGCGCCCTGCTCTGGGGCTTCCTGGAGCGCACCACCAACCACCTGGAGTTCCAGGGCTACGACAAGGAGATCCTCGGCGTCATCCAGGGCGTCATCGTCCTGTGCGTCGTCATCGCCTACGAGGTCGTACGCCGCTACGGCATGAAGCGCCAGCAGCAGCGTGTCGGCGCCGAACTCGCCGCCCAGGCCGCCGCCACGACGAAGAAGCAGGAGGTGGCGTGATGACTGCCACGATGACCGACGCGCCGCCGCCGGCGGCCCCGAAAGCGGCGGGCGCGCCTCAGCGCTCCGGCCGTTCCCTCGGCCTGACCCTCATGATCGTCGCGGGCGCGCTGCTGCTCCTGGCCGCCGTCCGCGTGATCACCGGCGCCAACCAGCTGGACTCCGCCGGACAGGTCGGCGCCGCCCTCGGCCTCGCCGTGCCGATCGGCCTGGCCGGACTCGCCGGCCTGTGGTCCGAGCGGGCCGGCGTGGTCAACATCGGCCTCGAAGGCATGATGATCCTCGGCACCTTCGGCGCCGGCTGGGTCGGCTGGCAGTCCAGCCCCTGGCTGGGCCTGCTGTGCGGCGTCGGCTTCGGCGTCCTCGGCGGCCTGGTGCACGCCGTCGCCACCATCACCTTCGGCGTCGACCACATTGTCTCCGGTGTCGCCGTCAACCTGCTCGCGCTCGGCGCCACCCAGTACCTGGCCAAGCTGTTCTTCGCCGAGGGCAAGGCCGCCGAGGCCGGCGGCAACCCCAAGGCGTCCCCGCCCGCGGACTCGCTGCCCGACGTCACCATCCCCGGCCTCTCGGACGGCCTCGCGTCGATCGAGAAGCACCACTGGTTCCTGGTCTCCGACCTCGCCGGCATCATCGGCGGTCTGATCACCAACCTGTCCGTGGTGACGATCCTGGCCGTGCTGCTGTTCATCGGCAGCTGGTGGCTGCTGTGGCGCACCCCGTTCGGGCTGCGGCTGCGCTCCTGCGGTGAGAACCCGATCGCGGCGGAGTCGCTCGGCGTCAACGTCTACCAGTACAAGTACGCGGCCGTGGCCGTCTCCGGCGGCCTCGCCGGCCTCGGCGGCGCGTTCCTCGCGCTGGTCACCTCGCACACGTACCTGGAGGGCCAGACCGGCGGCCGTGGCTACATCGGTCTCGCCGCCATGATCTTCGGCAACTGGCGTCCGGGCGGGCTGGCGATGGGCGCGGGCCTGTTCGGCTACTCCGACGCCCTCCAGCTGCGCAACGGCGGTGTGACGGTGCACGCCCTGCTCCTCCTGCTGGTCGTCCTGCTCGCGCTGCTGGCCGGCTGGAAGCTGTACAAGAAGGCCCACTGGCAGGGCGGCGTCAGCCTCCTGGTGGCCGCGCTGGTCCTGGTCTGGTACCTGTTCACCGACGAGGTCCCGAGCGACTTCGTGGGCGCCACCCCGTACGTCGTCACCCTGCTCGTGCTGTCGCTGTCCGCGCAGCGCCTGCGGATGCCGAAGGCGGACGGCATGCGGTACCGGAAGGGCCAGGGCAAGTGACCGGGGAAGCCGCCGGCTTCGACTGGGAGGCGCTGCGCGCCGAGGCGCGGACGGCCATGTCCCACGCCTACGCCCCCTACTCGGGGTACGCGGTCGGCGCGGCGGCCCTGGTCGACGACGGCCGCACGGTTTCCGGCTGCAACGTCGAGAACGCCTCGTACGGCCTCGGCCTGTGCGCCGAGTGCGGTCTGGTCTCGGCGCTGCAGCGCACGGGCGGCGGCCGGCTGACGCACTTCACCTGCGTCGACGGCACCGGGGCCCTGCTGGTCCCGTGCGGTCGCTGCCGCCAGCTCCTGTACGAGTTCGGCGGGCCGGACCTGCTCCTGGACACCCCCGCGGGCGTCCTCCCGCTCTCCGAGATGCTGCCCCAGGCCTTCGGCCCGGATCATCTCACCAAGTAAGCCCCGTACGGCCCCCCTGCCCCGCTCGCAGGGGGGCCGCACACTTCGCACCTCCCGGAAGGAAGCCCCCAGCCATGGCCATGGACGCCATCTCCGTCATCCGCACCAAGCGGGACCGCGGCGAGCTGACCGACGAGCAGATCGACTGGGTCATCGACGCGTACACCCGGGGCGAGGTCGCCGACGAGCAGATGTCCTCGCTCGCCATGGCGATCCTGCTGAACGGCATGAACCGCCGCGAGATCGCCCACTGGACCGCGGCCATGATCGCCTCCGGCGAGCGCATGGACTTCTCGTCGCTGTCCCGCCCGACGGCCGACAAGCACTCCACCGGCGGCGTCGGCGACAAGATCACCCTCCCGCTGGCCCCGCTCGTGGCGGCCTGCGGCGCGGCCGTCCCCCAGCTCTCGGGCCGGGGCCTCGGCCACACCGGCGGCACCCTGGACAAGCTGGAGTCGATCCCCGGCTGGCGCGCCCTGCTCTCGAACGAGGAGATGCTGCACGTCCTCGACACCACCGGCGCGGTGATCTGCGCGGCGGGCGACGGCCTCGCCCCCGCGGACAAGAAGCTGTACGCCCTGCGTGACGTGACCGGCACGGTGGAGGCGATCCCCCTGATCGCCTCCTCGATCATGTCGAAGAAGATCGCCGAGGGCACGGGCAGCCTGGTCCTGGACGTGAAGGTGGGCACGGGCGCCTTCATGAAGACGATCGAGGACGCCCGCGAGCTGGCGTCCACGATGGTCGGCCTGGGCACCGACCACGGCGTGAAGACGGTGGCCCTCCTGACGGACATGGCGACGCCGCTGGGCCTGACGGCGGGCAACGCGCTGGAGGTCCGCGAGTCGGTGGAGGTCCTGGCCGGCGGCGGCCCCGCGGACGTCGTCGAGCTCACGATCGCCCTGGCCCGCGAGATGCTCGACGCGGCCGGCGTCAAGGACGCGGACCCGGCGAAGGCGCTGGCCGACGGCTCGGCGATGGACGTCTGGCGCCGCATGATCGCGGCCCAGGGCGGCGACCCGGACGCGGAGCTGCCCACGTCGCGCGAGCAGCACGTCATCAAGGCCCCCGCCTCCGGCGTCCTCACCCGCCTGGACGCCTACGACATCGGTGTCGGCGCCTGGCGCCTCGGCGCGGGCCGCGCCCGCAAGGAGGACCCGGTGCAGGCGGCGGCGGGCATCGAGATGCACGCCAAGCCGGGCGACACGGTGACCGAGGGCCAGCCCCTCCTCACCCTCCACACGGACACCCCCGAGCGCTTCGAGTACGCGCTCCAGGCGGTGGAGGGCTCCTACGACATCGCGGCCCCGGGCACGGCCTTCACGCCGACGCCGGTGGTGCTGGAGCGTATCGCCTGACCAGGTAGTTCCTCGTTCGGGTGAAGGGGATCGGTGGACCTCCACCGGTCCCCTTCGGCGTGTTGGACGAGGCCTCGTGACCGCGTCCTCGCGTCCGGGGATTTCGGCGCGTCTGTCAGGTTCCCCGCACCCTTCGGCCTCGCGCTCCCCGTCGGCCGACCCGGCCTGTGATCCGTGTCCGGGCGGGCGGCGCCGGGCGATGAGTTCTGCCCGCCCCGCCGGTCTACCCGCACGTGGATGCCAAGACCCCCGCCGTGCTCGTGCTGCCCGGGCCCGTCCGTCGTGACGAGGTGCCCGGGCTGTGCGCCGACGTGCGGGCATTGCTGGAGGGCGGAGCCGGGGTGGTCGTGTGTGACGTGGGCGGGCTCGGACCGCCGGGGCTGGCGGCCGTCGACCTGCTCGCCCGCCTGGAGCTGACCGCCCGCCGGGCCGGCGGGCGGATCATGCTGCGGGACGCCGACCCCGCGCTACAGGCCCTGCTCGACCTCGTCGGCCTCCGCTTCCAGATGGAGGGGCAGCTCGAAGAGCGGGAACCAGCGCTGGGTGTCGAGGAAGCAGTGGAAACCGGTGATCCGGCCGTCTGAGATCTCCAGCACCTGCACCGCCCACGGGCTGAACCCGCCCTTCTCCGGGTCCGGCTTGTAGTGCGCGAAGCCCGGCAGGCCGTTGGCCCGCACCGGCAGCAGGCGGGAGCCGGCGCAGGAGGCGCCGAGGGTGGTCATGAAGCCGGTGATGTCGGCGGTGCCGCGCAGCCACAGGTCGAACGGCGGCATCGTCATGACGGCGTCCTCGTGCAGCAGCGCCGTCAGCGCCGTCATGTCATAGCCCTCGAACGCCTTGACGTACCGCTCCAGCAGCTTCTGCTGCTCCTCGTCCAGCGGGTCGGACACCGCCCCCTCGGCGCCCGCGTCCCCGCGCTCCGCGAGCGTGGCCCGGGCCCGCTGCAGCGCGCTGTTCACCGAGGCGACCGTGGTGTCCAGCAGCTCGGCCACCTCGCTCGCCTTCCAGGCCAGCACCTCGCGCAGGATCAGCACCGCCCGTTGCTTGGGCGGCAGCTGCTGGAGGGCGGCCATGAAGGCGAGCCGGACGGACTCCTTGGCGACGGCGGCCTCCGCCGGGTCGTCGACCGTCGGCAGCACGCGCGCGTCGGGCATGGGCTCCAGCCAGGTGTTGTCCGGGCGCGGGGAGAGCGCGGCCTGCGCGAGCGGGGCCGCCTCGGTCAGGTCCATGGGCCGCGCCCGCTTGTTGCCCGCCGTCAGCATGTCCAGGCACACGTTCGTCGCGATCCGGTACAGCCAAGAGCGCACCGAGGAGCGGCCCTCGAACCTGTCGTAGCTCCGCCAGGCCCGCACCAGGGTGTCCTGCACCGCGTCCTCGGCCTCGAAGGAGGAACCGAGCATGCGATAGCAGTACCCGGTCAGCTCGGTCCGGTGCTTCTCCAGTACGACGTCGAGATCCGCCGTCGCCGTGCCGTTGCCCATCGTCCACCCACCCCTGTGGCCGTCCTGTTCACGCGCCTTCGCGCCCAGCACTTCGGAAGCTACCGCAGCCCACTGACAATGGCCCCCGGAGTACGAGAACGCCCAGCTCGGAACGGTTGCTTCGCGGAGACGAGCGGCGCGCGCCCGCTCAGTGCGCGCCCACCGGCTCCCGACGGGCCGCCACCCGGGCCGCCCGGGAGCCGAACACCGTGATCGTGACGACGCCGAGGACCGCGAGGAGGCCGACGCCGACCGTGCCGGTCCAGCCGTTCGCGTGGAAGGCCAGCGCGCCGACCGTGCTGCCGGCGCTGGAGCCGATGTAGTACGCGGACTGGTACAGCGCCGAGGCCTGGGCCCGGCCGTGGGTGGCCGTCTTGCTCACCGCGGAGGAAGCCACCGCGTGCCCGGCGAAGAAGCCCGCCGTGATCAGCACCAGCCCCAGCAGGACCAGGACGAGGGACGCGGTCAGGGACAGCAGCAGACCCGCCGCCGTCGTACCGCCCGCCAGATACAGCGCGCCCCGGCGGCCGAACCGGCCCACCAGCCGGCCCGCGGTCGACGCGGAGACCGTACCCACCAGGTAGACCAGGAAGATCGAGCCCACGATGCCCTGCGGCAGCCCGAACGGCTGTGCCGTCAGCCGGTAGCCGATCACCGTGTAGACACCGCCGAACACCGTCATGAACAGCGCGCCGATCGCGTACAGGCGGCGCAGCAGCGGGTCGGACAGGTGGCCGCGGACCGTGTCGAGCAGCACCCGGGGGCGCAGCGAGCCCGCGGTGAAGTGCCTCGGCGCGGGCAGGAGCAGCCGGAACGCCACCGCGCACGCGACCGCGAGCACGCCGATCACCCCGAGCGAGACCCGCCAGCCCCACTCCTGCGCGACCCAGCCGGTGATCACCCGGCCGCTCATCCCGCCGACGCTGTTGCCCGCCACGAACAGGCCGATCGCCGTGACCAGCGCCTTCGGCCGCACCTCCTCGGCCAGATACGCCTGCGCCGAGGCCGGGAGACCGGCCAGCGCCGCGCCCTGCAGGCCCCGCAGCACCACCAGCGCGCCGATCGACGGCGCGAACGGCACCAGCAGGCCGATCGTGACGGCGACGGCGAGCGAGCCCGTCATCACCGCACGACGGCCGAAGCGCTCCGACAGGGCGCTCATGGGCAGGACGAACAGGGCCAGCCCGCCGGTCGCGGCCGCCACCGTCCAGCTCGCCTCGCTCGCCGCGACCCCGAACTCCCCGGAGATCAGCGGCAGCAGGGCCTGGGTGGAGTAGAGGAGGGCGAAGGTCGCGACTCCGGCGAGGAAGAGGGCGAGCCGCATCCGGCCGTAGCCGGGGTCGCCCGGGGCCATCCGGGAGTCGGAGTCGGAAGCGGGAACGAACGGAACGGCGCCCACAGCGGTGGACGCCCCGGTACTGGCGGGAGACATGCTTCGACCGTAGGTACGGCCCCTCTCATCCGTCCAATGCATGGAATCGCCATAATCGTTCCTATGGTGCATCAGCAGAGGTCACAGGCGTGGCTGTCACCGTCCGGTGACACAGAAGACATGAGTGAGATGTCGAGAGTGCTCGCGCCGCGCCTCGCCTACTTCGCCGGCGTGGCCCGCACGGAGCACGTCACCCGGGCCGCGCTGGAGATGAACGTCCCCCAGTCCACCCTGTCCCGGGCGATGGCCCGCCTGGAGCAGGACCTGGGCGTCGACCTGTTCGCCCGGCACGGCCGCACGGTCTCCCTGACCACCGCGGGCCGCACCTTCCTCGCCTCCGTCGAGCGGGCCCTCGCGGAGATCGAGCGTGCCGCCGAGGAGGTCCGCGCGGACGCCGACCCGGCCACCGGCAAGGTCGCCTTCGGCTTCCTGCACACCATGGGCGCCGAGACCGTGCCCGGCCTGCTGCACGCCTTCCGCGCCGACCATCCGCGCATCCGCTTCAGCCTGGTCCAGAACTACGGCGAGGCGATGCTGGAACGCCTGCGCGCCGGAGAACTGGACCTCTGCCTCACCTCACCCGTCCCCGACGCCCCCGACCTGGTCGCCCGCCGCCTGGACGAGCAGAAACTCCGCCTGGTCGTCCCTGCGGACCACCGCCTGGCCGCCCGTCGTCGCATCCGTCTGGCCGAGGCGGCCGAGGAAACCTTCGTCACCCTGGAACCCGGCTACGGCCTGCGCCGCATCACCGACGCCCTGTGCCGCGAGGCCGGTTTCAAACCCCGCATCGCCTTCGAGGGCGAGGAGGCCGAGACGCTGCGGGGCCTGGTGGCGGCGGGCCTCGGGGTCGCCCTCCTGCCGCCCCCGACCGTCCCCCGCCCGGGGGTGGTGGAACTGACGGTCACGGCCCCGAGGGCGGCCCGCGAGATCGGCGTGGCCTGGCTGGCGGACCGCCCGGACACACCACCGGTGGCGGCCTTCAAGAAGTTCCTGCTGTCGAGGAGGGGCAGCCTGTTGCCCTGAGGGAACCCCCGAGCTCTACCGCTTCAACGACCTGCCGAACCCCGCGGCCAACGGCATCCGAAGCCCGATCGGCGGCGGCGCGGCCAACGCGTCCTCCACCGGCCGCGAAACCGGGCACCCGAACAGCGCTCCCATCACGAAGTCCGTCGCCAGACACAGCACTTCCTCCCGGTGGCCGTGCAACCCGTGGCCGTCGGAGTGCACTTCGAACCGGCACACCTCCCGGTTCGCCTTCTTCGCGCGGGCCGCGAAGCGGAACGACAGTTCGGGATCGGTCCGTTCGTCGTTCGTGCCGTGCGCGATCAGCACCCGGCGTCCGACCAGCTGCTTCACCGGCTCGGCGGGTGCGGCGACATCGTCCTCGGGGAGCCAGGGGGCCAGCGCCACCACGGAGTTCACGGCCTCGTGGCCGCCGGCCCGGAGCGCCGCGCGTCCGCCCATGTCCACGCCGGCCAGGCACACGGGAACGTCCCCGTACCGTCGTACGACCTCGTCGGCGGCCCACTCGGCGTCCGCCGCCAGATGGGCCTCGCTGCCGTTCCAGCCGCGGTAGCGGTAGTGGACCGGGTGGACGGCCAGTCCTTCGGTGCGTCCCGCGCGGGCGAGCGCGCGGCCCAGGGAGCGGATGAGGGGCATCGCCCAGACGGGGGACGGCCGGCGGGCGGAGCTCTCCTCGCCGCCGGGGAGCAGCAGCACCGCTCCGCTCACCGACGTCGGCTCCGGACCGACTGCCCTGCCCAGCCTGGCCGTTCGGACCGGCGTCGCTTGCTGTCCCATGACAGAACAGTGTCAGAAGGTGCGGCGTACGAAACCCGTACGTGGGGTCACCGTTGCGTATCGACGGGAAAGGGCCGGAAAACAGCTGCCGTGCGCACCCGATTCTCTACGCGCGTAGGAGTTAGAGTGCGGAAATGACGAGCCAGACTGCATCGACGGGGGCCGTCCCGGCGACCGTGCCGGCCCATGTGCCGACGCCGGACCAGATCCGCCGGGCGCCCAAGGTACTGCTGCACGATCATCTCGACGGCGGGCTCCGCCCGCGGACCGTCGTCGAACTCGCCCGGGACTCCGGGTACGCCGAGCTTCCCGAGACCGACCCCGACAAGCTGGGGATCTGGTTCCAGGAGGCCGCCGACTCCGGCTCGCTGGAACGGTATCTGGAGACGTTCCGGCACACCGTCGGCGTGATGCAGGGCAAGGAGGCCCTGATCCGGGTCGCCCGGGAGTGCGCAGAGGACCTCGCCGCGGACGGGGTCGTCTACGCCGAGGTGCGGTACGCGCCCGAGCAGCACCTCGAGAACGGGCTCACCCTCGAAGAGGTCGTCGAGGCCGTCAACGAGGGGTTCCGGCAGGGCGAGCGGCGGGCCCGGGAGAACGGCCACCGGATCCGGGTCGGCGCCCTGCTCACCGCCATGCGGCACGCGGCCCGCTCCCTGGAGATCGCCGAACTCGCCAACCGCCACCGGGACTCCGGCGTGGTCGGCTTCGACATCGCCGGCGCCGAGGCCGGCTACCCGCCCACCCGGCACCTCGACGCGTTCGAGTACCTCAAGCGCGAGAACAATCATTTCACCATCCACGCCGGGGAGGCCTTCGGGCTGCCGTCCATCTGGCAGGCGCTGCAGTGGTGCGGCGCCGACCGGCTCGGGCACGGGGTGCGGATCATCGACGACATCGAGGTCCGCGAGGACGGCTCGGTCAGACTCGGCCGGCTCGCCTCCTACGTACGGGACAAGCGGATCCCGCTGGAGCTGTGCCCCAGCTCCAACCTGCAGACCGGCGCCGCGCCCTCCTACGCCGAGCACCCGATCGGGCTGCTGCGCCGGCTGCACTTCCGGGCCACCGTGAACACCGACAACCGGCTGATGTCGCACACCAGCATGAGCCGGGAATTCGAGCACCTCGTCGACGCGTTCGGTTACACGCTCGACGACCTGCAGTGGTTCTCCGTCAATGCGATGAAATCAGCGTTCATTCCTTTCGATGAACGACTCGCGATGATCAATGACGTCATCAAGCCCGGATATGCAGAGCTGAAATCCGAATGGCTGTTCCGGCAGACCGCGTCCACCAGCGGTTCTGTCGGCCTGGAGGCGTAGTCACGGATTGTTTCCCGGTACGGAATGCGGACGCGCTTTCACAAGGCGTCCGCATTTCGGTGTTTGCGGCGGGTGGTCCGGCATGTTTACGGTCGTGGACCGCTCAGATCGTTTGTGATCACCATCTCCCCATTCAAGGACGCATTCACCATGAAGCAGTCTGCTGCCAAGACCCTGGGCGTCGCCGCCCTCGGTGCCGCCATCGCCGCCGTCGGCGCGGGCACGGCCGACGCCGCCCCGGCCGGCCCGGGCGCCGCGCAGGCCCTGGACACCGTCACCAAGACGCTGCCGGGCGAGAACGTCGGCAGGGCGGTGCCGGTCGCCACCCAGGCGCTCGTCCAGGGGCAGGGTGTCGTGGGTGCCGGGCTGGCGGCCGTCCAGCCCTCCGTGGCGAAGGCCCTCGCCGAGGGGCCGACCGCGCCGGCCGCCGGGCTGCTCGGCGGAATGCCGGTGCAGAACACGGGCCTGCCCATGCACGGCACGGGAGTGAACGGGATCCCGCTCGGCTGACCGGGCCGGCCGTACGACGCCGCTGGGGCGCTCCGGAATCGTCCGGGGCGCCCCAGCGGCGTTCGCGCGCGTCGGCGCGGCGGGTCACCAGGCGGTGCGGGCCTTGTCCTCGGACGGCAGCAGCAGCCACAGCGCTATGTAGAGCAGGAACTGCGGGCCCGGCAGCAGGCAGGACACCAGGAAGATGACCCGCATCGTGGTGGCCGAGGTGCCGAAGCGTCGGGCCAGTCCGGCGCAGACTCCGCCGATCACGCGGCCGTGGGTGGGGCGGGCAAGGGCGGTCATGTCGGCTCCTCCGTGGTCGTCGGCTCATTCCCGAGCCGGTGGCGGGCCCCGGGCGGGACCCTTCAACTGACATCGACGATACGGAGACGAAGGGGACGAAGCGTCGCTCTACGGGGCTATCCCGACCCTGGGAATCGTCGGGGTACGCCCCTGACACAGCTCCTCCTGGACGGTGACCGCCGACCCCGCCGCAGCGGGTTCCCGCGCGTCCCGGCGCCGCAGCCAGGCCCGGCCCGCCGGTACGACGGCCAGGTGGGCCAGGATGACGCCCGCCGTGTTCAGCAGCAGTGAATCGACGTCCACGACCCGGCCCGGCACACCGGTCTGCAACAGGGCGATACCGAGGGAGATCAGCGCGCCGGCCGCGGCCGTACGCAGCAGGGAGGCGAGCGGCGAGACGGTGAGCCTGCCGTGCGCCGCCGGCAGCAGCACGCCCAGCGGGGCGAGCAGCGCGAGCCCCTCGCCGAGGGGTCTGACCGCCGCCGGCCAGCCCAGTGCCAGATCGGCCCGGATGCCGGCCAGGGGCCGCAGGTTCGGGGGCATCACCCAGGGGACGTCCAGGGGGCGCAGCATCAGCCAGGCGACGAGGGCAAGGTGTGCGACGAGGAGGACACCCCCCGTCACACGGATGCGGATCGCGGCGCTGCCGCCGATGGAGCCTTGACGCTGCACGACCCCCTAGACGCGGGGGCGGGCGCGATTGGTTCCGCGACGGAAACGATTGGTTCCGCAGCGGAAACGTTTCGGCGTGCGTACCCGGAAGGCGCTGACCGAGCTAGGTGCCCGTCACCTCGCCGGACGGCGGCTCCGTGGTGCCCGGCCGGTCGCGGACCTCGTCGGTGCACTCGTAGCGCCGGAGCGGACTGCCGTCCGGGCCGCCCAGGATGACCGAGCCGTCGTCCTCCGTCGCCGCCGAGTCGGACAGCGTGCACACCAGCTGGGCCAGGGCGTAGGAGGTCAGACGCGACGGCGGCGTGCTCAGCCGGAGCGTGTCCTCGGGGTCCTTCGGGCCGGGCCCGCGCACACCGAGGGCGCCCGGCACGGACGTCGTGTAGCCCGCGGAGCGCTCCGCGGCCGACGGCGACGCGGCCAGCTGGTCCAGCAGCCCCTGGGCCACGATCACCCGGCGCCGGGCGTCCGGGGTGCCCTCCGGGACCCGTACCGTGCGGTCGACGGCCACCAGGGACGCCCCGCAGAGCAGGAAGACCTGCACCGGCACCCCGCGCGAGGACTGCGTGGCCACATCGGGCCCGGCCAGTGAGCACGGCACCCGGGACGGCGCCGCCCCGAAGTCGGTCGGCACCTCCGTGGCCCGGATGCCGCAGCCGGTGAGCAGCGCGCCGAGGAGGGGCAGCGCCAGCAGGCGTCGTACGGTCATGACCCCTCCTCTCCTGAACTGTTCTGGTCGGTCTTGCTGTCCTTGCCGCCTCCGCCGTCCTCCTCGGTCAGCCGTGAGGCGTCCCGTGGCAGCCGGAGCGTGAACACCGCGCCGCCCTCTGGGGAGTTGGCCGCGGTGATCTCGCCGCCGTGGATGTGGGCGTTCTCCAGGGCGATGGAGAGGCCGAGCCCGCTGCCCTCGGAGCGCGGCCGGGAGGCGCTCGCCTTGTAGAAGCGGTCGAAGACGTGCGGGAGGACGTCCTCCGGGATGCCGGGCCCGTGGTCGCGGACCTGGATCTCGATCGAGTCGTCCGCCTCCCGGACCGACACCCGCACCGGCGAGCCGCCGTGCTTGAGCGCGTTGCCGATCAGGTTGGCGAGGATGACGTCCAGGCGGCGCGGGTCCAGCCGGGCGTGGAGGCCGCGCTCGGCGTCCAGCTCGACCGCGTCCAGCCAGGCGCGGGCGTCGATGCACGCGGTGATCTGGTCGGCGACGTCGACGTCGTCCAGGACCAGCCGGGCGGTGCCCGCGTCGAAGCGGGTGACCTCCATCAGGTTCTCGACCAGGTCGTTCAGCCGCCGGGTCTCGCTGACCACCAGCCGGACGGCCGGCTCGATCATCGGGTCCATGCTCCCGGTCTCCGCCTCCAGCTCCTCCTCCAGCACCTCCGTGACGGCGGTGATGGCGGTGAGCGGCGTGCGCAGCTCGTGCGACATGTCGGCGACGAACCGGCGGGACGCGTCGTCCCGCGCGGCCATCTCCGCGACCCGCTGCTCCAGCGCCTCGGCGGCGTTGTTGAACGTGCGGGAGAGATCGGCCAGCTCATCGGTGCCGGAGACCCGCAGCCGGGTGTCCAGCTTGCCCTCGCCGAGCCGCCTGGCGGCCACGCCGAGCCGGTGCACCGGTTTCAGCACGGTCGTGGCGGCGGCCTGCGCGAGCAGCGCGGCGCCGATCAGCGCGAGCCCGGTGGCGATGCCCAGCGACCAGGCCAGCGAGTTGAGGTCCTTCGCCTCCGGCTCCAGGGACTTCGCCATGTAGCCGGTCGGACCGCCGCCGATCACGCGCGTACCGGCCACCAGGTACGGCGTGCCGTTGTCCGTGACCCGCTGCCAGTACAGGTGGTACGGCTCCTTGTTGGAGCCGGTCACCTTCTGCCGCTTGGTCACGGCCGCGCGCAGCGACTTCGGCACGTCCTCCAGCGCGAAGCCGTTGATGCCACCCGAGTTGCCGTACACCGTCTTGCCGTCGGAGTCCTCGGCGACCAGCAGCACGCTGAACCGCTGGCTGCTGGCGGCCATCTGGCCCGCGGCGCGCTGCAGTTGGTCCTGGGTCGGGTGCTCGGGCAGCGCGCCCGCCCGGTTCTGCATCTCCTGCCGGAAGTCGCGCAGCACCGCGTCCTGGGCGCGGGTGAGCACCGCCTCCCGGTTGAGCCAGTAGGCGATGCCCGACGCCGACACCGCGGCGGTGAGCGCGACCAGACCGAAGACCAGTACAAGTCGCAGCCTGAGGCTGGTGAACCTGAGCCGCGACAGACTTCCCTTGCGCCCCGCGGCCCAGCCGCGCAGCCCCCCTCGCGTGTCGGTCACTGAGGCGCGTCCAGGCGGTAGCCGACACCACGGACGGTACGGATCAGCGTCGGGGACGACGGCACGTCCTCGACCTTGGCGCGCAGCCGCTGCACACACGCGTCCACCAGGCGGGAGTCCCCCAGATAGTCGTGCTCCCACACCAGCCGCAGCAGCTGCTGGCGGGACAGCGCCTGACCGGGCCGCCGGCTCAGCTCAAGGAGCAGCCGCAGTTCGGTCGGCGTGAGCTGGAGGTCCTCGCCGTTCTTCGTGACGGTCATCGCGGACCGGTCGATGACGAGGCTGCCGAAGGTCGCCGAGTCGCTGGACTCGCGCTCCCCGCGCCGCAGCACGGCCCGGATCCGGGCGTCCAGCACCCGGCCCTGGACGGGCTTGACGACATAGTCGTCGGCGCCGGACTCCAGCCCGACCACGACGTCGATGTCGTCGCTGCGCGCGGTCAGCAGGATGATCGGCAGCTGGTCCGTGCGCCGGATGCGCCGGCACACCTCGAACCCGTCGATGCCGGGCAGCATCACGTCCAGCACGATCAGGTCCGGCCGCTGCTCGCGCAGCAGCTTCAGACCGTCCTCGCCGCTGGCAGCGGTGGCCACCCGGTGCCCCTGGCGCGTCAGTGAGAGCTCCAGGGCCGTACGGATGGCGTCGTCGTCCTCGATCAGCAACAGGGAAGGCACGGGCTCATTCTGGCCCATGGACGGGGTGTCGTACGACCTTCCGGTGCCCTCCTGTCGGGGGCCTGCCCCGGCGCCACCGCCTGTGCGCGCTCTGTGACCGTCCTGGGCAGGGGCCCTGTGACAGGTCTGTGACAGTCGACGGACACGGCCATGAAGTCACCCCGGCAGTCTTTTGGTCACGGGCCGGACGGGGAGCCGGAGACCGGCCCGGCACGACCGAATCACCGGAAGTCCACGACGGGGAGCGCGAGATGAACACGCTGCACAGCATCAGCACCAGCGCAGTGGTCACGCGTCTGCACGACGTGCACCGGGGATCCGAGAAGTCCGGTGCCGTGAGCGGGCGGGGGTGCGCTCGCGGCACCGGGCGTCAGCACACCACGTACATGACGGTGGTTGACGCGCACACGGGGGAAACGCACGGGGGAACCGCGTACAGGGAGGACTCGGGGGAGCAGCGCCGTTCGCTGACCGAGGCGGAGTTCACCGCCTACGTCCAGGAGCGCCGCGCCTCCCTGTACGCCACCGCCTACCACCTGACCGGCGACCGCTTCGAGGCCGAGGACCTGCTGCAGAGCGCGCTGTTCTCGACGTACCGGGCGTGGGAGCGGATCAGCGACAAGGCGGCGGTCGGCGGCTACCTGCGCCGCACCATGACCAACCTGCACATCAGCGCCTGGCGGCGCCGCAAGCTCAACGAGTACCCGACCGAGGAACTGCCGGAGACGCCCGGCGAGACGGACGCGATGCGCGGCACCGAGCTGCGCGCGGTCCTCTGGCAGGCGCTGGCCCGGCTGCCCGAACTCCAGCGCACCATGCTGGTCCTGCGCTACTACGAGGGCCGCACGGACCCGGAGATCGCCGACATCCTCGGCATCAGTGTCGGCACGGTGAAGTCCAGCATCTGGCGGTCGCTCCGCCGGCTGCGCGAGGACGAGATCCTCAGCTTCGGCCGTGACGAGGAGAACGCCTTCGGCGAACTGGTCGCCTGAAGGTCCGGGGGGAACGGGGGAAGCACGGGGGAGAACCGGGGACCACTGGGGGGTGGGCCCACGGGGGAAACACGGGGGAGAAGAGAGCGGGACTGGTGGGCCGGAGCCCAACCAGTCCCGCTTATCCCTTTTTGCGTTTTACGCTCACTTCATGGTCGCGGTGCTCTTCGCGCTCGCGTGCCGCCCGGCTGCCGCCGCCGCCAGCCGGCTCAGCGCCTCGTCCCGGTCGCAGGGATGCGCGCCCAGGGACACCTGGCGGGTGACGATCGAGCGCTCGGCGCGCATCAGCCGCCAGCCGCGGCGCAGCAGGAACGGCACCGACTTGCGGCCCTCCTTCAGATCGCGCAGGAAGCGCCGCCGGAAGGTGGTGACCGGACCCCGGGACAGGCACAGCGCGTCCGCGAGCAGGCCCAGCTCCCGGCAGCGCCCGACGATCTCCGCGGCGAAGATGCCCTCCGCGATGAACAGCGGGGTGCGGTCGATGTGCAGCGTCTCCTCGCCGGTACGGGCGCTCAGCGCGATGTCGTACACCGGCACCGGCGTCGACCCCGTGGCGCACAGCCGGGCGATGGCCTCGACCGCGACGTCCGCGTCCCACGACTCCGGGTGGTCCCAGTCGATGTCCGAACTCCCCTCCACCAGCGGCAGAGTCGGGTCGTCACCTTCCTTGTAGAAGTCGTCCAGACGCAGGACGGGGAGCCCGGAGCGGGCGGCGACGAGTGACTTGCCCGAGCCCGAGGGGCCGCACAGCAGCACGACACGGGCGGGGGGCGGGGGATGAATGCTCACGGAACACCAGTTTGACGCATGGGGAGCGCCCTGCCGACCCCGCGGGTCGGCTTTTGAGCGTGAGTCTCACCTCAACTACCCTGTGTGTCGACCTCATTACCCTGCGTACCTGAAGGTGGCAACAACGATGGCCCGACACGCCTCTCCCCGGCACTCCACCGCGCCGCGCGCCCTGATCGCCCTCGCCACCGCCGGTGCGGCCCTGGGCGCGGGCGCGGCCACGGCGCACGCGGAGACCGGCCCGCAGCTCGCGAAGGTGCCGCTGCGGTCCACCTCGCTGGGCAACATCGACCCGCGGGCGGGCGTGGCGGGCGCCGCCGAGGCGCTCCCCCATGTCACCGGCCCGCTCACCGGCATCCGGTCCAACCCCCTCGCGGGCCCCGGTCCCGCCCCGCTGGGGGGCGGCGTGGGCCCGCGGGTCGGCGACTTCGCGCCGGTCGGTGCGCCGCTGCTGGTGGCCCCGGTCGCCGCGACCGAGGCGCTGGGCGCGGCGGCCCTGGGAATCCTGGGCCGCTGAGGCGCCCCGAATAGCGTGCGGGGAGCTGCGGCGCGGGCGGGTGAGCGGCCGGGACCCCCCCCGTCGGG